>CAUZRT010000053.1:0-13378 GCA_963582235.1 Lentisphaeria bacterium | reverse complement strand
GACGGTTACGATTATCCACAGCGTGTCCGATTCGAGATCCGCGAGGGCGAAACCCATAGCTACAAACTGGCGGGCGATTTCCTCAACCTACACGGCATCGACCTTCTGCTGGTGCAGCACGAGTACGGCATTTTCGGCGGTGACGACGGGGCCGATGTTCTCGATCTGCTGCGGGAAGTGCGCATCCCGGTGATGACGACGATGCACACCGTTCTGCCGGATCCGAAGCCGCATCTGGCGGCGGTCACAAAGGAATTGATCAAGCTCTCGAACCGGGTCGTCGTCATGAGCAGTCAGGCCATGGAAACGCTGTCGGATGTATACGACGCCGTGGCCGATAAGACGTCGCTTATTCATCACGGCATCCCGGATATGCCATTCATCGATCCCAGCTTCAACAAGGATCAATTCGGTGTTGAGGGGCGCAAAGTTCTGTTGACATTCGGTTTTCTCTCGCCGGCCAAGGGCATCGAGTATGTCATTCAAGCGCTGCCGAACATCGTCCGGGCGCATCCGGAATTGGTGTACATCGTACAGGGTGCGACGCACCCCAATGTGAAGCGGGATTATGGCGAGAAATACCGGCACAGCCTGCAGCATCTGGCCGCGGATCTCGGCGTCGTTGATCATGTACGTTTCGATAATCGCTACGTCGATATCGACGAACTGTGTGAACTGCTCGGCGCGGCCGATATCTATGTTACGCCCTACATCGGAAAAGAGCAGACCGTGTCGGGAACATTGTCCTACGCAATGGGTGCCGGCACGGCGATTATCTCAACGCCGTACGCATATGCTGAGGAAGTGTTGGCGGACGGTCGCGGGATTATTGTCCCGTTCCGCGATCCGGACGCCATCGCCCGGGAGATCAACGGGCTTCTGGAGCATGGGGACAAGCGCCGGAGCATGCGGAAAAGAGCGTATTTGTACTCGCGCCAGATGCTCTGGCGTCAGGTCGGCCGGTCCTACCTGAATCTGTGTCGCAGTGTTATCAGCGAACGCACATTGCGGCCGCGGGTGTCGTTGGACAGCAGCGTTTCGATCTCGGCGCTGCGCCATGGGCTGCCCGAGCTGAAGCTGGGTTACCTGCAGACGCTCACCGACGATACCGGCATCATGCAGCACGGGCATTACAGCATTCCGAATCGCCGCTTCGGCTACTGTACCGATGACAACGCACGTGCTCTGATTTGCGCATTGGAAGCCTACCGTCAAACGAAAGAGCCGATGCTACTGGCGCAGGTCCGTGTCCACATGAGCTTCATTGAACACGCCTTCAATCCGAAAACCCGACGGTTCCGTAACTTCATGTCGTACGACCGTCAATGGCTGGACGAATCCGGTTCCGAGGACAGTCATGGGCGCGCTATCTGGGCGCTCGGTGTGGCGGTCGCCGTGGCTCCGATCGAGAGCGTGCGCGCAGCCGCCGCCGAAACCTTTCATCGCGCCTTCGGCAAGACCGTCGAATTCAAAGAACTGCGTCCCATGGCTTTTGCTTTGATCGGTATCCGCGAATACCTTCGCAGTTTCACGGGCGACAGTGAAGTACAACGTACCTTTGCGGAACTGGCACGACGGCTTTACAAGGCCTATGAAGCCAATGTCACGGACGATTCCGAATGGGTGTGGCCCGATGATATTGTCACTTATGATAACGGCAAGTTGCCGCACGCCCTGATGGCCGCCGGTTCGATGCTGCAGTCCGAGGAGATGTCGGCAATGGGGCTTCGCTCGTTGAAATGGCTGCTCGAAATTCAGACGGATGAGGACAACGTCTTGTCGCCCATAGGAAACAGAGGCTGGTATCCACGCGGCGGCAAGACGGCACGCTTCGATCAACAGCCCCTCGAGGCTCATGCCCTCCTCGAGGCTTGCCTCGAGGCGGCACGGATCGATGACGAAGATAATTGGACTGCCGAAGCGTGGAAATGCTTCAATTGGTTTATTGGCAAGAACGATCTCGCGATCGCGGTCTATGATTACCAGACTGGCGGTTGCCATGATGGGTTGCATGCCAACGGCGTCAACGGCAACGAAGGCGCCGAGTCGACGCTTGCCTGGCTGATGTCGCTCCTGGCGATCCGGTCACTGAAGCCCAGCGGCGCTGCCCACGGCAGCGGATCGAAGACCGTGGAAGCATCGAATCCATTTCTTGCCGCCGCCGATGATACCACAGCCGATGGCGGCGACCTCTTCCTGACCCCCGGCGAACAACCGCATCCTTCCCTACCCTTGTAATCGACAGATTCGCAATCGATACTCGTCGCGTGAGTTACGTTCCATGTTATGACGAGATAATCCGTCATCCGTCGGTTAACGGAGACGGATCACGGGATAATCGATCGACACTACCGACGCATCGACTCACATAGCCAGGCCGCAAACGGCGACCGGGTTCGCCGGCGTGGCTGCCGTTTACCCGGCAGTGACTCGCTCGGAAACTTTTCGCGAACTATTACAGAATTTGTGGCTACCAAAGACACCATCCGGCGGATTCCGGTGATGGGAGAGCAGCCTAAGGGCTCGCGTAAAAATTCGTCTGATGCCCAGCAACTCGGCGATGGCGATGAGCGTTGCGTCGGCCAGTTCCATGGGGACGTCGCGGTACTTTTTTATCAACACCTGTATCCGTGCCCGCATGGTGTCATTCAGATCGACAAATTGAAGGTCATCCTATTGTACAAGCCGCCAAAGCGCTTCTTGTGCAGTCCAGCCGCCGGCACTGCCTAGCAGATAGGTTGCTTCTATGAAGGCCGGCCAACTGGTGACCATCGGCCCGGTGAGTTGTGGCAGCGCGTCGATACAGCGTCGATGATTGCGGTCAACGGTCCGGCGTCAACAAGGGGCATATACGAATTTCCGGTGGGATTTCAGTTGCTTCACGAAAGCTGTCCCGGACTTCCGTGCACGACGGCTCTGGCTCGAGACTGGACCCGTCACATCCGCCAATGTAATGGACAGTCGTTTGCCGAAAACCCGTTGATAGTGCTCGGCGATGGCATGCCGGATGACTGACGATGCCGATTCACCGTTCGCGCGCGCGAGACAAGATGCAGGCTACACTTCCATCGCGGCATCCAATCTTACAGTCTTCTCATGTCGTTACTTCTTTATTGCAGTTGACGCCTTGCTGCAATACATGAGGTTGGATCGCACGCGCAAACCGCGCCGCTGTCGAGTATGCGAGCCAATTGACACTGGCCGCCGTTGCTCCAGTGCCTTTACCCTGTCGCAAAACTCACACTTCCACCCGAATCGCAACATCCTCCCGCGGTACAACCCGGCCGATGACTGCAACGATTGCTGCACCGTTCCGCTGCAACTCCTCGATCAAGGCATCCGCTTTGTCTCCGGGTACGGCAATGAGCAAGCCGCCGGATGTCTGCGCGTCATTGAGCAACAGCCGCTGAGCGTCAGACACCATTTCGTCGTAGCGGACGTGATCCAACGTGTATTGAAAATTGTCGCGGCTGCCGCCGGGAATGACGTCCGCCACGATCAGTTCCATGGTGTCGGGCAGCAGCGGGACCTTGCCGGCCGCGATGATGGCTGAGGTTTGCGACGCCGTCATCATTTCAAGCAGGTGGCCCAACAGGCCGAATCCGGTTACATCCGTCGCGGCGTTGACACCGATGATCTGCATGGCGTCGGCAGCCGGTTTGTTCAGTGTCGCCATCGTGTCAATCAGCTGTCGTTGCTGATTCTCTTCCAGTAAACTCTGCTTTAACGCTGTCGATAGAATGCCCGTGCCGATGGGTTTCGTGAGAATCAAGGCATCCCCCGACTGCGCGTCACAGTTCTTTATAACCTTGCTCGGATCGATCAGGCCGGTGACGGCCAGTCCGAATTTTGGCTCTGTGTCGTCGATGGTGTGGCCGCCGATAATCGCGATGCCGGCCTCCTCGGATTTGGTCTGTGCACCATCGAGGATCGCCTCTAAAACGGCGAGGGGCAGTCGCTGGCTGGGGAAGCCAACTACACTGAGTGCACAGAGGGGCCGGGCACCCATGGCATAGATATCGCTCAATGAGTTTGCCGCCGCGATCATACCGAAGTCAAACGGGTCGTCGACGATCGGCGTGAAGAAATCAACCGTCTGCACAATCGCGGTATGATCATCGATGCGATACACGGCGGCATCGTCGGCCGTGTCACTATTGACGAGAACATTGGGATCGCGCGTGGGGCGAATCTGTTTCAATATCTTATCGAGTAATGCGGGCCGCATTTTGCATGCGCATCCCAATCCGTGGGTGGTTTGGGTCAGTCGCACCGGGCCGTCATCCCCATGAACGGACGCCGCCGCACCGCCGGCAGACTGCAGCGTGCCGACAACCCGTGTCACATGCCGGACAGCGCCATCGATTTCCGCTGCGGTTGTGAATCGTCCGCCGGAGAAGCGAATAGTGCCCATGGCATAATCGAGCGGCACCTGCATCGCTCCGAGCACGCTGGAGACATCAACCTGATCGCTGTGGCAGGCGGCCCCGGCGGAAGCCGCCACCGTATCGAGCGCCGCCAGGATTGTGTTGGCTTCCAAGCCTCTGAAACAAATGCTCGAGGTGTTGGGCAGGCGTCGATCGGGATGACCAATCACGCGAGTGATGTCGGGTAGCGCTTCCGTCAACCCCCTCTCGAGCCGGTCTCGAAACCGCTGCAGATCGTCTGCATATGTCGCCAGGTTTTCGCTGATCAATTCACAGGCCTGCCCGAGGCCGACAATCTCGATCACATTTTCGGTGCCGGCGCGCAGGTTCATTTCATGATTCGCCCCATGCATCAGTTTGTCCAGCTTGACCCCGCGTCGAATGTACAATGCCCCGATGCCTTTCGGCGCATAGATCTTGTGCCCGGCTATGGACAGTAAATCAACCTGCAGGTCATCGACATCAACCGGAATCTTGCCGACTGACTGGGCACTGTCCGTATGCATCAGTACGTCATGGCGGCGGGCGATTTCAGAGATCTCAGCGATGGGTTGTATGGTGCCGACCTCATTATTGGCTTGCATGACGCTGATCAGGATGGTCTGCGGTGTGATGGCCGCCGCAACCGCTTGCGGATCCACGAGACCGAACCGGTCAACGGGCAAAACCGTCACCCGATACCCCTGGCCCTCCAAATAGCCACAGACCTCGATGACGGCGGGGTGTTCAATTGCGGATGTAATGATGTGATTGCCCTGGTGCCGACAGGCCGCCGCAACGCCTTTAATGGCATAATTGTTCGATTCCGTGCCGCCGCTGGTGAAGATCAGCTCATCGATGCGGCAACCCAACATGCCGACCATCTGCTTACGGGCCTTCGCGACAGCCTTCTTCGCGATAGTTCCGAACCGGTGACTGCTGGACGGATTGCCGAAATGCTCGTGGATGTATGGCAGCATCGCTTCGGCAACTGCCGGATCGATCGGCGTCGTCGCATTGTAATCAAGGTATATGGGTTGGGGCGGGGTGTGTGCGGTCATGATAGCAGGCTCTCATTTCGGATTTCGAATGTCAAATGTTGCAGTCTAAGCACTTACGCAATGATGAGCGCAAAGAGTCAATGTTGCGACTTATCAGAGATCCTGATCCGATCGCACTCTGGAATGGTACCAACTTAAGGGCGGAAAAGTGGTATAAACAGGTCGTGGTCGATCCCGATAAGCGCTAACTTGATCATCTATGAATTTGTTATCTTGAGGCTCAACAGCACTTAACTCGTAATCGATGTTCGAATACAGAGCGATTATCCCGTGACCGCGTTGTCTCGTGACAACACGCAATGTGACTCACGCGGCGAATGGATCGATTACGAATCACGGGTAACAAGCCCCGGCAGAGCCGGTTAACTTGAGCATCTCGACATGAGATTATTTAGTGGCTGTCCGAAAACCCACGATTCCCCGATTCGCGGCGGGACCCGCCGTCGCTCCAACCTCAAACTCATGTCGGACGGACCCCCTTGGAGCAACGGCGGGCCTCCGCCGAGGGGTTTTCGGTCAGCCACAAGTTAGTGCTTATGCGTCGATCCCCTAGGTCCCGCATGCGAAACCTAGGGGGCCACGTTCAATCGCGTGCCTTAGGGGAAACCGATGTCAGCGTTTAGGTATGAGCGCCTGAGTGCTTCGACGATCCAGGGGATCTCATCCTCAAAGATGCAGAGGACATCAAACAGAAGGTTCCCTTCCCGCAGAATCCCCAGGACCGGTCTGTCCAGATGCAACAGGTCGCGATACAGAAATTCGCTACCCATCTTTCCCGCCGGCGCAATTATCGGCATGACCGCGTAGCTATCTATCGTCAGGTCCGGTAGCGTGCCGCCGCCGCAATGTCCGGCACTCTCGACTACCTTCGTCTGCACATCGACGCGCATCATTAGCTCCGACAACGTCTCGGCACGTTTCCGGCGGTCGTCTCGGCTTTCCTTGAGGATTGTGAAAATCGGGATCTTTGCGAACAGGTCATCACTTTTCAAATAACAGCGCAAGACCGTAGACAGTGCCGCGATGGTCAGCTTGCCGACGCGATACGTTCGCATCAAGGGTGCCTTTGCGATCCGTGCAACCAGCTCTCTACGACCGGCAACAACGCCGGCCTGCGGCCCGCCGAGCAGTTTATCGCAACTGAACGTGATGATGTCCACGCCGGATTCCAGGGCCTGGCGTACGTCCGGCTCATTCTGTAAAGGCAGACCCGGCGGCTTTCGCAGGAGTCCGGAGCCAATGTCGTAAACGAAAACTAGGTTGTGGGCTTTCGCCAGCTCGGCAAGCTGCCGGGTCTCGACTTCTTCGGTAAATCCACTGATGGTGTAGTTCGATCGATGTGCTTTGAAGAGAATTCTCGTTTCCGGTGTAATCGCATTCTCGTAATCGGCGAGTCGTGTACGGTTGGTTGTGCCCACTTCCACCATTCTTGCACCGCATGCCGCCATGATGTCGGGCATCCGGAAAGAGCCGCCGATTTCGATCAACTCGCCCCGCGAGATGATCACCTCGTGGTCGTCGGCGAGCACTTTCAACGCAAGAAAGACGCCGGCCGCATTGTTGTTGACCACAATGGCATCTTCGGCGTTCGTGAGGAACTTGACAAGCTCACGAACATGTTCGTTACGACTTCCCCTTCGGCCGGTCTTGCAGTCCAATTCGAGATTAGAATAACCGGTAACAATTGGCTGGAGATCACTCGCCACAGCCGGCCCTAACGGGGCGCGGGCCAGATTCGTGTGAAGCACAATGCCCGTCCCGTTGACGATCGGCTTTAACGACGGTCCTGATACAAGTCGTACGAGGCGGCCGACCTCGTCGAGTATTTCATCCATGGGGGCCACGGCTTGGCCGTGTAAAACATTTTGTCTGACTTGCTCGAGTACCTGGCGTATGGCGAACGTGACGAGCTCGATGCCAACCGTGTCTATCATTGGCAACACGGCGTCCTGAATCAGGAGCATATCAACGCCGGGAATCCTTCTCAACTGTTTGTGCTGGGTTTCCATGACAGCATCCGGGTGGAAGTTTCAGATCGTAGAAATCCGTCGACTGACGGATCGCTTCGCTCGGCATTCCGGCGCTCCCGCACGGAGGGCGATCGGATGCCGAACCGTCGAGTTTCTTTCCCTCATAAGCCGCCCGTGGAGCGCGCGGGTCAGGTGCTCCCGAGAAACTTTGATTTCAGTGTCAGTCGGCCAGTTTTTAACATAATACGTTGCAGCCGATTATGTTGTAGTCCTGCCATACGGTAGGGTCCCAGCCGTGCCGACCGATTACATTGGCGGCAACCACACGCCTCCGGGATCCGTCGGCTGACGGGGACCGCTACATCGGCGCCCGGCCATCATCTGTGTTTCCCCTATATCTTAACCAGTGGGAAAATGCGCCCACTGACCCGATGCTCCTGTAAAACAGCCGTTCGTAGTTCGTCCAAGCTTCGGATGCAAGCGGCGGCAAAATAGCGTTCGCACGCCGTGCGCGTGTTCCGGTTGTCTGCATCGAGGGGACTGCCGCACGGCGTGCGGCAGCTATTTTTCTCGTCCGCCAAACTCCCATGTTGTCCCTACGTACATGACCAGCAGGAACGTCCCCGTTTCTTTCATCCCCCGTGCTTGATTAAGGGTTGGCGCGCCCCAGACGAGCATGATTGATTGGTGTCATGGCCATGCGGGCAACCGATTTTGGGACAGACGGGCGGCGGCTGGGCCGCCACCCGCGTCAGGGGCGTGAGCCGAAAGTCAATTTACGCGACTCTCCGCCGAAATCCATGGGGGGAGGCCCGAGTTCGGGCATATGTCCGCTAAAACAGTAAATCAATTTTGCAGAGTCATTGAACTTCAGACAGCTTTGCGATACTGCACCGTCTTCCCCCGAACATCTCGAGCCTCGCTATGGACTGTACGCTGGTCGCGTCGTGCAGAAGCTGCATACCCGTACTATTGAGACTCGCCGCACAGGTCGCGATATGGCGGTGCAATTACGGACACCGCAACCGATCGACGGATAGGAGATATTTCCGGAAAGAAAAGACATTTCAGCTAACGGCCTGACGACCCGACTATCGAACCGGACCATTTTTTTAATTTTTTTTAAAAAGCCCTTGCAATTGGGGTAAAAGTTTCGTACACCACTAGCTAAAGACAAAGAGAACTAGGCGGAAAAACGCGGCGAATTTTACAAACCAGAACAATAGGCTACTGGCTTCCGGCCATTGGCTGAAGAAAAAAGAGGAGATGGCGGGATGAATATGAAACGAACTCACGGGAACTACTTTGGCGTAGGGATCTTGCGGTCGATATATCTGTCGGTGTTGATCGGTTTCTTGCTCAGCACTGCGGGCCGCGCCCAAGATCCGCCGAATATTAGCTGTCCAGCGGACACGGCGGTGGAATGTGGCGCCGGCGTCGCCGCCGGCTTGAGTGACGCGGATTGCGTTGCGGCGTTCGGCAGCCTGGGGGCGGCCACGGATCCAAGCAACACCGGGACTGCGTTTGCTAATGACAACTGCAACGACCCCGTTGATCCTGAAATCACCTTCTCTGACGCTGTCGCAGCCGGGGGCTGTCAGCAGGATATAATGATTACGCGCACGTGGACGGCAGCCGATGCCTGCGGCACCGACAGTTGCCAGCAGATGATCAGCGTTGCGGACACGACATCTCCGATAATCACCTGTCCGCAGGATGCGGGGATCGATTGTTCGTCGTCGGGGGATCCGGCTTTCACCGGCAGTGCGACGGCGACTGACAACTGTGACGCTGATCCGACGATCGCGTCCACCGACAGTGTGGCATCGGGCGCCTGTCCACAGGAGGACGTCACCACGCGGACGTGGACGGCGACGGACAGTTGCGGCAACTCGACGAGTTGTGAGCAGGTCATCACCCTGTTCGACTTCGCAGCGCCGCAGATCGCTTGCCCGGCTGACGTGACGGTTCAGTGCACGGACTCACGTGGGGCTGTCTCCACCGGCGCCGAATGTATGGCCGATGTCATCGATAAGGCGGCAACTTTCCATCCGGTGAATACGGGCATGGCGGCGGCGACGGACAGTTGCGACCCGTATCCAGTCGTCACGTTCAGTGACAGTTCGGTGCCTGGCGCCTGCCCGACGATCCAGCGGACCTTCACGGCGGTCGACGCGTGCGGCAACGACGGTGGTAGCTGCGTCCAGACGGTCACAATCGAAGACAGCGCGGCGCCCGTCATCATTTGCCCCGGCGCTGTCGCCATAGACTCCGGTGAATCGACGGCTCCGAGTGATACCGGCACGGCCACTGCATCCGACAATTGCGATGACTCCCCGAACGTGACATTTGCCGACAGCTTCGCCGGAGCCGTGACCACCCGGACATGGGCGGCAACCGATGAGTGCGGTAACAGCGCCAGCTGTAATCAGGCGATTACCACCGCAAACGGACCCGGGGCGCCGGTCATTACCTGTCCGCCCGACGTCACGGTCCCGTGCGATCAACCCACCGATCCGACCAATACCGGTTCGGCGACGGCGACGGACGACACTGATCCGAATCCGACAATTACGTCCACCGATGCCGTAGCGCCGGGTGCCTGTGTTCAGGAATCCGTTATCACGCGTGCCTGGAGTGCTGCCGATCCCGACGGGAACCTTGGGCTCTGCTTTCAAGTTATTACGGTCGTCGACACCGAGGCGCCGGTGATTACCTGTCCGGCGGACATAACCATCGAGTCCAACTCGGGGACCGATCCGGGTAGTACGGGTCAGGGGACGGCGACTGACAACTGCGATCCGGCGCCGATGATGACATTTTCCGACGCCGGCGCGGGCGTGATTACCCGGATATGGACGGCAACCGATGGGTGCGGCAACAGCGCCAGCTGTAATCAGGCGATCAGCGATCAGGGGACGCCGGTCATCACCTGCCCGCCCGACGCCACGATTGGGTGCGATCAAAACAGCAGACCGTTCTACGTCAATGGTTTCGCGACTGCCGTTGACGACAATGATAATAATCCGTTAATTTCGGACTCCGATTCCGTGACGCCGGGTGCCTGCCCTCAGGGAGGCGTTATCACGCGTACTTGGACCGCGACGGATGTCGACGGCAAGAGTTCGGCCTGCGTACAATTAATTACGGTCACGGACCAGCCGCCGACGGTTACCTGCCCGGCTGACATGACGGTCCAATGCACGGGGGCTATCCCCGCCGGCTCCGAATGTATGGCCGATGTCATCGACAAGGCGTTCACTTTCGATCCGGAGAGTACGGGCTTCCCGACGCCGTCGGACGACTGCGACCCGTCTCCAGCCGTCTTTTTCTCCGACAGCTCGGCGGCCGGCACCTGCCGGCAGATCGAGCGGACCTGGACGGTGACGGATGATTGCGGCCAGAGTTCGACCTGCGTCCAGATGATCACTATCGAAGACACCGTGGCGCCCGTCATCACGTGCCCCGCCGATATCACCTTACAGGTCGGTGATTCGACGGCTCCGAGTAATACCGGTTCGGCCTCGGCAACCGACAATTGCGATTCGTCCCTGGACGTGACATTTGCCGACAGTGGCGGGAATCCGTTTACCCGGACATGGACGGCAACCGATGACTGCAGCAACAGCGACAGCTGCGGTCAGGCGATCACCATCGAAGGCGCCGGCGCGGCACCGGCCATAACCTGCCCGGCCGACGTCACGATTCAGAGCGGTGACCCCACCGATCCGAGCAACACCGGCGAGGCGACGGCCACTGATGACACTGATCCGACTCCGGCAATTACGTTCACCGATAACGTGGCGTCGGGTACCTGCCCTGAGGAATCCATTATCACGCGTACCTTTACCGCTACCGATGCCGACGGCAACAGTAGTCCGAGCTGCGATCAGATGATCACGGTCGTCGACACCGAGGCGCCGGTGATTACCTGTCCGGCGGACCAGACGATCGAGTCCGACGCGTCGAGCGATCCGGGTAGTACGGGTACGGCTACGGCGATCGGCGGGGTGGTGACGTACACCGACTCGGTGAGTTCGGAGGTGGTGTGTCCGGACGTGTTCAGCATCACGCGCACCTGGGAGGCAACGGACCAGTGCGGCAATGTCAGTTCCTGCGAGCAGAAGATCACTGGGGTTGACAACGGCGCTCCGATCGTAATAACCGGCATCGTGGAAGGTGGACTGCCGCAGCGGTCCATGCTCCGGAGCCTGGCGTTTCAGTTCTCCGAGGATGTATCGGCCAGCCTTGAGGCGGGAGATTTGGTTCTCCAGAACCTGACAACGGCCCAGACCATCGATCCGAACGTCATGACCGTCACCTATGACTCGGTGACCAATACCGCGACCTGGACCTTTAACTTTCCCGGTCCGTTTTTCGAGTCGCTACCCGATGGCAACTACTGCGCCACGTTGCCCGCTGCCGCTGTTGAAGGCCTTGGCTGTAACAACGCCAGCAGTGACGGCGTTCTTGTGTTTCACCGTGTTTTCGGTGACCGCGACGGCGACACGGACGTGGATTTCTTGGATTCGATCAGATTCCGCACCTGCTTTTTTGGCGCGCCGAACTGTGATTTCCGTTTCGACGTAGATTCTGACACGGATATTGACTTCCTGGATCTGATCAACTTTGGGGCGCGCTTCAATTCCCAACTGCCTCCTGAAGATTGTCCTTAGGAGTAGTGGCTGACCGGAAAGCCCCTTGCTTCGGGCCTCCGCCGCGATTTTCCGATTCGCGGCGGAGGCCCGCTTTTCTTCCACGCTCAATCTGACGACAACCGGATCCCCTTGGAGCGACGGCAGGCCGCCGCCGAGGGGGTGCTTTGTTCGGACACTACTTTTTACGAGCTCGCAAACGGCCATAGACCGTGTTGAGTCCGGGTACGCCTCGACGACCGGTGATTGGAGGGCCGATGTCCACAGCGGCCGCTGCGAATGAGAAGGCACGAAGGGCAGCGATTGCAGGACGGACGCAACGCGACCACCGGGCGAAGCCGACACACCGGATGTCGACCATAGGCCAAAACCTCTTCGCCGAACCATCGCCTCGAGCGAACGGCGGGATACCGCGCCGCTCACGCGAGCGAGCGATTACGGACTGCGGCTTACAGTTGGGGGGCTCTCGACTTGATTCCGATTCGCTCCCTGCAGTCACGCGCTCTGCCGGTTCGGCGTCAACGGGTAAATATCCGGGTAATGGCGCCGGCGAAATTTAGCGGAAAACGAGGCGATATTTCTCAGCGAAATTTCGCCAGAAACGCCACGATTCTTCGCTGGTGCGGCGCTGGCGTCGCCGTCGCGGCGCCCTCGGCAAAAAAAAATTAGCCCATTTAAATTGGCGGAACCCGCGCCAAACATGGTTTCCCGGCGTTTCGGCGATGGTGTTGTGAGGGGGGAATAGATTTTTTTTCCCAAAGGGTCTTGCAATCGGCTCACGAATTTCGTATACCATCTAGTAAAGGCAGCGGAAAAGGTGCTTAGAGTGAGTCCGTCGGCTGACGGACGGCGACGATTGCACCCCTTAATTCAGTAGCCCATTAACCCATATTAACCACAATATTAATGAAGGAGACACTCAGACCCTACTAACCCTAATACTCAGCGAACAGTAATGCACAGGAGATACTGGGGATGAAAGCATGTAAATGGAGCGAAGTACTCGCTGTGATCATGAACCGAAAACCAAACAAGAAAGGAGGAGAGGCAATGAAACATCTGCAAATCTTAACGACGGCAATTCTGGGACTGTTCCTGGCCTTGCAGGCGCCGCCTGTAAGCGGTCAGTTCGTAGCTGGCGATGAGGGCGGGGAATCGACACATGCTGGCAATGTCGGCATCGGGACAACGGATCCGGCCGCACAGCTCCATATTCAAAATGGTAACAGAGACGTGGGGGCGATACTTCGCCTTCATAATACAGCCTATAATACAGGTATAGGGCC
>CAUZRT010000052.1:0-13394 GCA_963582235.1 Lentisphaeria bacterium | reverse complement strand
CCGCAGGCGGTTGGCGCAGGCGGACCACATTGTCTCGTTCCTCTTGATGACGGCACTGATTGTCCTCTGGATTTTCATGGTGCCGAATCTCCTCGAAGGGGTGATGGAGTTTTTCCGTGTCTTCACCCCGCGTGCAGCCGCACACGGTTACGTCGAACGGTTTTTGCTGTTTCCCATGAAGACCGTGTTGGGCTACTTCCCCTGGGTTTTTCTGGTCTGGCCGGCCTTTTGCATTGCCTATCGGCCGTTGGAGAAAGACCCGGTACTATGCCGGTATCTGCGCACGATCGTCATTACGTTTTTCCTGTTTTTCTGGCTGATCCCGGGCGGCCAGGCGCGTATGCTGACGCCGCTGGTCGGCCCCTTGTCGATACTACTTGGCATGAACTACGAAATCCTCGTGCGTCGACACGGCGCGCAGTTGATGATATTAGCGAAAGCGATCGGCTGGCTCAACATCGTCGGTCTCACACTCTCTGCGATTCTCGTCATCCTCTGTGTTGTCGGCGTTTTCGAATTCCAGTTTACGTTTACAGTGACCGCAATCTCACTGGTGTTCGCCAGCATTTCGCTGATCGTGACAGTGTTTCTTCTGTTGACGCGGGAACCATGGCCCATCTGGCTTGTCGTGCTTATCGCCGTCATGGTTCTGAACCTGAGTTATGTCAGCGTCGCCGGCGTCTATGCCTTCGAACGACAGAGTGGTGCCCGGCGTCTGGCCGCGGAGTTCGCATCGCGCATCGCAACGGCGGGCATTGTCTATCTCGACTCTGATGAGGTGTCCGCCGAGGTCTGTTACTATTTGAGGCAACCGGTGGTCCGCTTGTCGCGCGATAACGCCGTTGCCACCGGAGATCCCCGCGTCGCGGATCAATTGCCGATTTATGAAAAAGAGGTCTACGTCATTGGGCGCGAGCGTTCGCCACGGTCACGAAATCGTGAGTGGGAGCCCGTCGGAGAAGCGGTCGTCCACAATGTCGGGACGTTTCAGATCTGGCGCGGAACGCGGCGGTGAGGGGTAGTGTCAAATTCAGCATGAAAGAATGAACACTCTTAATCTCCAATCTTAATCCCGTTAGTATCTCAGCGTGACAGGACGTAAACCTGGCCTGTAAATGGCCCGGTTCATCGCTGGATTGATAGTCAAGGAATTAAGAGGAGGGATTAAGAGGACCCAGGGGGGGAAGGGACAATGGGGGAGGGAGAATGGTTGTACGCGGATCATTTGCCGCGTCATCCGTGGCCCAAAAAATCCCATTCAATGCAAATCGACAATCCCGCTCACTTCACGCGGCGCGTTCGATGGTTCATGAAATCCTTGAATATGAAACCGCCGAAACGATCGAGGGGCGTGAAATATGCGCGCCCGCGATTCAGCTTTGTTAAGCGGCGGACGAATCCCTGTAAGTAGGGGTCGGACGTCACCACAAACGTGGTGATGACGATCCGTTTCTTCCGGCAGATCAGCGCTTCGTCCAGCGTTCGGTTGACGATGTATGGATCGAGGCCAAAAGAGTTCTCGTACAGTTCGCCTGTGTGTCGTTGCACCACGGATGGCTTGCCGTCTGTTATCATAAAGATCTGACTATTGTGGGACTGGCGCCGGAGCAGGAGTTCGCGCGCCAATTGAAGTCCCGCTTGCGGGTTTGTGTGATAGGGCCCGACGGCGGCATACGGCAGATCCTCGACACGAATCTGCCAGGCCTCGTCGCCAAAGACAACAACGTCGAGGCTGTCCTTTGGATAACGGGTCTGGATCATGTGGGCCAGAGCCATCGCGACCTGTTTCGCGGGCGTAATGCGATCCTCACCATAGAGAATCGTGGAGTGCAAGAGATCGAGCATTAGAACCGTCGCTATGCACGTGGTAGCGTCCGCCGACTCGCGCTGCGATCCGTCAGCCGACGGATTATTACAAATTGTCAGTCCCGCGGTGGCGGGGCTGATCCCGTGAGGGGCTTTGTCCCGTCTCAACGGGACTCACGTCCGCCGAGGCGGAAAACGCTGAATATCGGATGGCCCCAAGTAGCACAGACATCCTTGTCTGTGCTACTGATACGTCCGATCGCAATCATCATTTCGACGGACAACAAGAGTCAAGTTTCTCGGGAGGTCATTGGGTTCACTGAATATTTGCAACGCGGCGGCGCCGCATCCGTGAACCGATCAATCCGAGGTGTCGGAATCGCTGTCGGCGTCGTTGCCAAGCGGGGCCATGACATTCTCAAAACAATCCGGGCAGACACCGTGACTGACGCTGGAAAGGGTGTGCGTTTGCAGATACCGGTCCACCCGGTGCCAGAAACCTTCATCGTCCCGAATCTTGTGGCAGTACGCACACATGGGCAGGATCTCCTGCAACTGCCGGATTTCGGTCATGGCGTCTTCGAGTTCCTTGATCTTCTGCGCCAGTTCCTTGGTACGATCAGTAACTGCCTGCTCGAGATCCTGGACGTATTGCCGTGCCTTGCGCGCCAGATTCCACTTCTTTGTCAGCGCCAGAGCCATCTGTTTGATGGAGACCACGTCGAATGGCTTGCGCAGGAACTGCAACTGGTCCGAAGTCCCGATCTTCACGAGGATTTCATCCCAGGAGTAATCGGAAAATGCGGTACAAATGACCATTTCAACGTGTGGGTGATCCGCCCAGATACGTTTGATGGTCTCGATACCGTCCCAACCGGGCGGCATGCGAATGTCCATAAAGCTGACCGCGTATGGCTGGCCGCCGGTCTCGGCTGCCACCACCATCTCATACGCTTCCTTGCCCTGAAAGGCATGGGCGAGGGTGTAGTAAACGCGCTGACCGTCGTGGGCAGGCGCCGGATCCGGGGTTACGTGCCCGGTAAAAACCTCTTGGAGCAGTTTGTCAAGGTCGAAATCCGTTTCGTCCGCCGCCGGCAGGATCTTTTTAAAATCCTCGTGAATCGACGGATTGTCATCGACGATCAGGACACGATTGTTGTATTGCCCGTTTCCCGTTTCGGCACTCATAATCAATGACTTCGTCGGCACTCCTCAGGTCCATCGGTAGGTACTATCCAAAATAGTGTTCGCTCATCACAGCCATCCCACAGCATTTCAACCCGATCGTGAACTCGATCTTAAACATCGTCGAAATTCTTCATCGTGAACTCTGTCGTCAACACCGTCGAATTGCGGTTATTAGTGCTCGGACAACTCCTTTCGATGGGGTTGAGGTCAGAGTTCACGATGGGGTTGAGGATCGCCAGGGTTCACGAAGATGGTACTGCGCGTTGGCGGAACTCCGATCTTTATGCGCGTTATCGAGTAGCGGTCATGTAGAAGAAAAGAGCTGGCTTCAGGCATATTCTTTTGATCATCAAAACCCCAAACCGAAAGGAGCGCATCATGAAGCCTGGCGGCGCCTGAAAAATGGCACATCGGCCGGCCTATGGGATGCCTCTGTTCGCGAATTGCAAACATTTTACGACTGAGGACACCAGTGTCATCCTCCATCAACCATCCTCCATCTCCATCGCCTCCGTTTCGTCCACTTCTTCCGATTCCATTGTGATCACCGGAAAGTAGAGCGTGAATGCAGCGCCGTGACCCGGGCCGTCGCTCTGCACCGTAATGCGCCCTCCCATCTCCGTCATGAAATTAGCCGAGGTATGCAGACCGAAGCCATGCCCATTCGTTTTCGTCGAAAAACCGTGATTAAAGATCCGAGTCATATTCTCCCGCGATATGCCTTTGCCGTTATCGGCCATACGGATATAGACCTCGTGATCAGTAATTCCGGTTTCGATTTCGAGGATGCGATTGTCCTTGGAGTTTTCCGCCATGGCGTCCATGGCATTGGTCAGCAGATTGACAATGACGTGCAGGAATTTGGCTTTTGGCACTGAGATCTGCGGTTTCGCGGGGTACCGCTTCTGAATCTGCAGACTGTTCTTCTCGATCGAGGCTTTCTGAATAGCGACGGCATCCTCGACAATATTCTCAAAGTTGACCCCCTCTTTAAAATGGCCGAGCTTGGCATATTCCTGCTGCGTCTTGACCACCTCCTTGATGAGATCGATCTTCTTCAGCAGGTCGTTTGCCTCCTGCGACAACTGCTCGCGTTCCTTGCACAATTCTTCAGCGATGCGCCGGTAAATCAAGGACAGTTTATCGGGCTCCGGATGGTTGTTGATGAATTCAACGAAGTCGTCCCTGTGCGTCCATAGCAGGTCGTTGACTCTCAACAAATTCTGCAGGGCGGAGTTTTCCAGGGAATGGACAATCATCTCACCCGAGACGTTGACGCTGTTGAGAATGTTGCCGACGTCATGGAGCACGCCGGTGGCGATGGTCGCCATACCGGCGCTGTGGGCCGTCTTGACCAGTTCCTTCTGCGTCTCTTTGAGCTTGTCCTCGGTCTGCCGGCGCTCCGTGACATTGCGGATAAAAAAGCACAGTTGCCCGTCGTCCGACAAGTGAATCGTATTGACGGTGATGTCGGCAGGGAAAAAGGTGCTGTCTTTGCGGATACAGAAGGCTTCGATGAAGACGTAGCGTTTGTTCTGCAGGTTGTTGCGGGTGACCCTCAGGATTTCGGTGTCGGCGTTACAGATCAGATCGAGAATATTGAGATAGAAAATGTCAAAGCGATCGTACTGGAAAAAATCGATGGCGCGACCGTTTGCCTTGATGATCCGGCCGTCCATCTCGGTGATGATGACAGCGTCGTAAACACTCTCGAACAATTCCTGAAACAGCTGTTCATGGGAAGTTACCGAAGCGAGGACATCCGTCTCCTTGTGCTCGCGCTCGTCCAAGTGGATCGGATGCGACGGCGAGCTGATGGCCGATATCCGGATGCGCTGCGTCTTGGTGGTCGAACGATCGTCCGATTCATCAAGACTCAGCCCGAGATCGGTCTTGGCTTCGGTGTCAGCGGGCGGATTGCTCATAATGTTCACGATTCGGTGCCGCCTTCGTTGTCAAAAACGGCAGACTTCTAATATAATCCAGATTCCGCCGATCTTCAATCGGTCTGCATGATGATGGCCCGGTATACGGCGGTGGCAGTGACGTCATCCCGGGCGGCGATGTGCTCGTCGATGGCGTGTGCGGAGTCGATGCACCCGGGACCGAGGACGAGGGCGGGCGCCTTCGCCGACATCCAGGAAGCGTCGGTGCCGTACAGCTCGCCGCGCATCGCCACATCTGAACCGGCGTGTTGCCGGCAGATGGCCAGGATCTTTTCGGCGAACGGATCGTCCGGAGCGGTGTTCAGCCCCGGCATCGTGCATTACGGCGGCTCACTGTGCATGGCGTCGAGGCCGAGCACTTCGATGCATTCGATCACTGCCGACCGCGTTTCATGAACATCCATCGCCGGCAGAATCCGCATATCCACCCAGATGGTGCAGGCGTCGGGAATGGCCTTACGCGTCCGGCCACCGTCGATCCGTGTTACCGAAATCGTCGGTTCCGCCAGCAGTGGGTTCGTATACTGCCGCTGCATTGTCGCTTCGAATTCCTGCAGGGCCGCGAGCACCTTGACCATATCGTGGATGGCATTGTGGCAGAGCTGTGACTTGGATGAACGGGCACTCCGGCCATGGACGGTGATGCCCTAGCGAACGATCCCTTTGTGCTGCACCACCGGATGCAGCTCGGTCAGTTCACCGAAGACAGCTGCGGCCACGGGCGGATCCTGATCGACGAAATGCTTAATCCCGATCTGGGCGTACCCTTCATCGGCGGCCGCCAGCAGGCACACTGGGCGCGACGGCGGGCTACCGCTTTCGAGAAGATCCAGCACGGCGACACCATGCTAGTAAGGCAACCCTTGTCGTCGCACGCCCCGCGGCCATACACGATCCCGTCGTCCGTACGCGGGGAAAAGGCCCGCTCGGGCCAGTCATTGGCAAGCACCGTATCCATGTGCGACTCGAGCAGCAATGCCGGCCTGTCGCTCGCGCCCGGAATCGAAACCAGCAGGCTCCCGTGAACGTCAGACGGCGATTGCCGTGTCGTTTCGACATTGGAGGGTGCGAACAGGTTTTCCAGATACTCCACGACCCCGCGCTCCACGGGCGCTGTCGATTCACAAGGATTCCCCATGGGATTGACCGAGGAGATGGCGATGAGGTCAGCGAGGATTTTTGTCACGGTATCGAGTGCAATAACGGTCACGATCTCGCTGGCGTGCCGGGACACGCGACAGGGGCGAAATGACGCGAAAGAAATCTTGTGTTTTCTGTTTCTCTCTGGCTGACCGTCTTTCAGTTTCCCACCCCCACTCCAGTTTAAAAAAACCGTCATCGTCACTCATTATCTGCATCCGTGGGCCGGTCTTGCCATTTTGATCCGTTTCCCGCACAAGCTGGTTATGCGACGTCCGAATCCGTGGCACACAAACATTCCTCCCATGTCGTGTTAATTCGTGTCCTCTCGTGGTTCCAAGACAAAATCCTCTGTCGTGTATTCCGTCATTTCCCCTTCTCTCCCGATCACACGGCGATACTCGGCTCGACCTCCTCGCGGGTCGGAACGCGGAAGCGGAGGATGCTGTGGACGACCCGTCGCAGATCGTTGAGCGCCGCCAGCATACAGGGCACGACGATGAGCGTCGAGAGCGTCGCAAAGGCGACGCCGAAGGCGATGGACAGGGCCATGGGAATGAGAAACTGCGCCTGAAAACTTTTCTCGACGATCATTGGCGCCAGACCGCCGAAGGTTGTCATACTCGTCAGAACGATGGCGCGGAAGCGACGTTTGCCGCCCTCGCGGATCGCCTCGAAAAATGGCATGCCGCCGGACACCCGCTCGTTGATCGCGACTATCAGGATGATCGAGTCATTGACGACGATACCGGTCAGCGCTACCATTCCGAAAAAGCTCATCATGGTCAACGGCAGACCGTACAGGATATGCCCGACCGTCGCACCGACCAGGCCGAACGGGATTGTCAGCATGATCAAGGCCGGCTGCAGGTAGGACTTGAAGATCGTCGACATGATCAGGTAGATCAGCAGCAATGCCACGGCCGATCCCTTGGCCATGGATCGAATCGAGTTGATGCGCTCGCGTGAATTGGCGCCGCGCCGCGCGATGATCCGGTGCGTTGCCGCCAGCTCGGGCATGTAACCCTCGAACAGATCGCCCATGATCTCTTCCGTATTCGCCGTTTTGTCCGCCTCCGCCGTGACCGTGATCAGCCGTTTCCCCTGCTCGCGCCGGATGGTCGCGTAGCCCTCCTGCAACGTCACTGCCGCCACCATGTGGAATGGTATTTCCTGGCCGTCGGGCGTTCGTATTCGTATATCCTCGAGATCACCCAGCGACCGGCGTTCCGCTTCCGGATAGCGGACCATGATTTTGATTTCATCACGGCCGCGCTGGATGCGGCTGACCTCAGCCCCGTAGAAGCCTTGGCGCAGCTGGCCGGCGACGTCCGCGAGCGTCAGGCCGAGCGACCGGGCCGATGGTTTCAGCGCGATGCGCAGCTCCCGTTTGCCCGGCTGGAAGTTCGATTTGATCTCATAGACGCCGTTGTACGTCGTCAGATGAGCCATTAATTTCTCAGACGCGGTCACCAAGACATTCTGGTCGAAGCCGAGTAATTCGATCTCGATGTTGCCGCCGGGCGGCCCACCGCCGATTCCCGAGAAGGTCGCGGACACTGCCGCCGGGATCAGCCCGGTCTTCTCGCGCCAGGTCCGGATGATGTCTTTGTAGTAGATATTGCGCTGTTCGGCCGGCAGCAGTTCGATGAAGACCTCGGTAATGTGATCGCCGCGGGCCGGCGGCTCGTCACCAGTACCCATGGTGCCGCCGGTGACCGAGAAGTAGGCCACGTCCAGGCTCTTGTTCCCCAATTTCGATTCAAACAATGGTTTGGTCTCGCGCCACGCCGCCATCAACTGCTGTGTCACCCGCTCCGTCTCGGCGATTGGCGTACCATTCGGCAGCTCCACCTGCGCCACCAGAAAGTCGTCATCCGAAGAGGGGAAAAAGACGAACTTTACGATGCCGCCGCGGATTAGACCGACGGTCACCAGCAGCACGGCCACCGAGGCAGCCAGGGTTGCATACCGCCAGCGTAGAAGATGGTCCATTACCGGACCGTAGATCTTATTGACAAAGACAACCAGCCCCTGCGAAAAAAAGCGGCGGAGCTGATAGAAAGGGTTGAACCGTGCCACTCCTTCTTTTTTCACATTCGGTCGCGGCAGATGCCGTAAATGAACCGGAAGGATCAGTAGCGCTTCGAACAGGGAAATGAACAACGCCCCGACTACCGGCCCCGGCAGCACGGCAATGAATTTGCCGATCACACCGCTGACAAAAAACAGCGGGCAGAAGGCGGTGATCGAGGTCAGCACCGCTGCGAACACCGGCCACATGACTTCCCGGGTGCCTTCGACAACGGCAACGTCAGTGTCGACGCCCTGGTCACGACGGCAATAGATCGATTCACCGACGACAATGGCGTCATCAACAATGATGCCGAGTACCATAATCAGACCAAACAGGCTGATCATGTTGATGCTCTGCCCGGTCAACGCCATGATGGCAATACCGCCGCCCAGGGAAATCGGAATCCCCAGAGTAACCCAGAAACTCAGTCGCAGATCCGAAAACATCCAGAGTATGAGAAACACCAGAAACAGACCGATCGATCCGTTCCGGACCAGCAGGTCAATGCGATCCTGGATCAGACGGGAATGGTCAAGCCACAGGTTCAGATGGACCGCCGGCGGCAACTCCTTTGCCTTTTTCTCGACATACGCCGAAACAGCTTTGGCAATTCGTATCGAGTCCTCCTTGCGTGTCTTCAGGACAACGATGTTGACTGCCGGCCGGCCGTTGAAGCGGGCGTAGGCCGAAAAATCCTGATCGAAGCTGTCGCGGACATCCGCGATGTCGGGCAGTCGAATGATTGTGCCGTCGGGCCGCGCCAGAACGATGACGTCGTTGAATTCGGCAGCGAAATATTTTCGTTCGAGAATCCGGATCTTCAGATCTTCGGTTTCCGTGCGGATCGAGCCGGCCGGGAGATTGAGGCTGCTGCGCGAGACGGCATCGGCAACCTGATCAAAGGTCAGGCCGAACTGGCGCAGTTTCGCTTCCGAGATTTCAATGGAAATCTGATAATCCCGGGTACCGACGATATCCGTTCGACTGACGCCCGGAATGGCCACCAGCTCATCCTTGACCTGATACGCAAGCTCCTTGAGCTGGCGCTCGGCGAGATCGCCCCAGATCGCCACATGGGTCACCTGGTGGCCGAAGCGGATATCCGTTATTATGGGCTTCTCGCTTTTCTGGGGAAAAATCGTGATGGTGTCGATCTGATTGCGCACGTCCTCTTTGACGGTCTGCAGATCGGCCCCGTCGGTGAGTTCCACAATGGCCCGGCCGATACTCTCGGCGGCGATCGTGTGGATCGTCTTGATGCCCTGCAACCCTTCGAGGGCTTCTTCGATGGGCCGGCAGATGCCGTCTTCGATTTCATCGGGATCCGCTCCGGGATACGGCACCTCGATCGAGATGAAGTTCAGGTCAAAGTCGGGGAAGCTCTCCTTGACCATGATGAACAGCCCCACCGCGCCGCCGGCCAGCAGGATGACCATCAGATTATTCGCAAGGACGGGATTGCGCAGTAGCCGATTGAGCATGATGAGGAATGGGATGGTGGCAGGATGGCAGGGTCGAAGGATGGAAATATGGAAAAACGAAGTATTGGAATGATGGAATGATCTTGCCATCCTTCCATTCAGAACTCACCGAATCACCAATAGGACGCGCAATGATTTGTTTCGTCGTCCTCGTCCTCGACGGTGATTCGAGGACGGGGACGATTCGCGCGTACGACGGGAATTCAAATTGCGCGTTGACATATTGGCCTTCTCCGGGATTCGGGGAGGCTTGATCATTCTTCGATCCTCCCATCATTCCAAATCCCTCCTACATGGCACCGCTGTCCGCATCCTCGGAGTCGGGCAGGCCGGTCTGTCCACCGTCGCGGTTGTCCGTGGGCGCGTGTTTGAGACGCGGCAGGAGTTTCATCCCAATGATCGGCATCGCCAGCTTGCTGACGATGACGACATCGCCTTGGTCGACGCCGGCGCCGATCAAGACCGTGTTCTGCGTTTCATGAACGACCTCCACCTGTCGAACGCTCAGGCGACCACCATCAACAATGTATACGCGGTCGCCATCGATGAGCGCCGACCGCGGCAGACGCGCGACATTCAGCGCCATTCGCCCGGCGATACCGACCCGGCAGAACATGCCCGCCACCAGCGGCACAGGATTCGCGTCGTTGACCGCGGAGTCGGGAGGAATCTTGACGATCAGTGCCACCGTCCGTGTTTCGGCGTCAAACATCTTGATGCGGTCGACAATGCCCTCGTAGCGCGTATCGGGCCGCTCGACCCAGACGATTCCGGCGGTCACGTTCTCCACCCTTCGAAACCAGCCGCCGGCCGGCGCCTCGGAGTTCGCATCGAACCGAAGCCAGCGATCCACATCCTGCCCGTCGAGCGAGACGGCGATGTCGCGATTGCTGTCATCGGCCAGCGTCGTGACCGGCTGGTCCGGCGTCACGTACTGGTCCTTTTCAACACTGACCGTCTCAACGCGGGCGCGAAACGGCGCCTGCACTTCGCATCGCGCCAGATTCAATCGTTCGATTTCGACCCGGCTAGCAGTGGTCGCCTGCTGCAGTTGCAATGTCTTGATACGAACCGGCAGCATCGTCAACTGGTTTTTCAAACTGGTGACCTGCTCAAAGGCTTCCAGATAGACGCGCTCGGCGTTCTCGACGGCGCTAATCGAGCCAACGCGGTCCTCTTCCAGCAGACTCTTGAGGCGCTGAAATTCCCGGTATGCCAGGTCTTTGCTGTTTTGGCGAATCTCGACCAGCCTCTCGACATTCTTCTTCTCGGTCTGCAACTGCTCAATCTCGGCGCTCAGTACTTCGATTTCAGCCAGTCGCGTCGTCTCCGCCAAGCGGTAATCGGATGGGTCGATTGTAAAGAGCACCTCGCCCGTCTCAATGATCTCACCGACTTCCAGCTTGGGGTGAATGCGAATGATTCGGCCGCTGACCTGCGGCCGAATCTCGACCCGGTTGCGGGGGCGAACCGTCCCGAACCCGGTGAGCACGACACGCTCGTCGGCCTTGAGAACGCGCACCGCGTCCACGGCATGGACCAACTCCACCGGCGGCTTGTGAGGTGGCGGCTTTCGCATCCCGGTAATTTTCTCGGCGATGAAGAAGCCGGCCGCAAGAATCCCGACGGCCAGCACAGCATGCACGATCCAGCGCAGGACGGTTCGGGTTTTCAACCAGACAGGCATGTCGAAGGCACGGCCTATTGCACTATATGTGTTTTCGGTGTGAAGAACGCAGCAACGGATGAAAGCTTGTACTGCACAACGGCGCGGTCTTTACCGGCTTACCCCACGACGATCAACCCAGCGAACCGCTCACCCAGCCGGCGTTCGGCCGCGAAAAGAAATGATAACAATAAGGCCTCTTTCACCTTTTGAAAACCAACCGACCATCGAGGTCTCGGGGCGCCACTCACTTCGGATTTCCAAGCTCATTATAGCGCCGGAGTATGGATTCAGCTGCCACCAACATGCCATGCTGTATTCCAGTGGGAATCGATTCTGTTGTGGAGCGAATGCGGATCGGGGGCTGACGCGAATCGCGATTTCAACCCGATAAAGGAAATACTATTGGACCGGCACGTAGCGCTGTTCCTGTTATGACAGGAACGTTTCTGCGGGCGCGCCCTCCACGACCGAGTCCTTGCCGAGGATCAGCAGGACAAGGAACGCAATCGCCCTGGTCTGGCAGAATTCGTGAGCCCTCACAACGTAATGGTATCGTTCGGTCCAACGCCTGATCCATTTGAATGGGTCAGCGGCTGTCCTGGCTGTTGATCATCGATCAGCCGCAGCCGGACGCTGCGATACCCGGAATAACAGCCTTTTAGATACCGTCTAAAAAGGCGAACGGTTACCGGAACGTCCGATGCCGGCCCGCACCAGTAACCGGAATGATAGGTGAACCAGTCTTCGCCGGAATTCAACCAGGCTTCAAAGTCGAGGGTTTCGAAGAAGTCGTTTTCTATAGAGTCCGTAAATGACCATGTCCGGCTTAAGTGCCACGGCATAGGACTCGAGAATTCGATTGTATTGCGGTGGTTCCCTGACGATGCATTGCCGGATTGTAGTAGACGATCCCGCGCTGTTCAAAAAACTCCGTGAACGGGTATGCGACGCCGTGGATGAAAAAGTCGCCCAGACCGACAACCCCGATTCGCTTTCCTGCCACTTTCTTGACGATGGCCGTCGGATGGTTCAGAAACCCGTTGTCGTCTGTGGTGAGAATCGACAGTTCCGGCGCCAGCAATGCGCATACAGTTGAAATGCCGCCGAGCAGCAATTTGTGAATGCGTTTCGTCTTCCCTAAATCGACATGTTCGCTCCGTCTCACCGGCTACGGACTCGGACCGGCGCTGGTGTCCTGAGTTATAATTATTGCCTGACCGGAAAACCGCGATTTCCCGATTCACGACAACGTACATCCCGTACGACGATTAGACAGCATGCAGCGGCAACTATAGCTGCCGCACGGCGTGCGTGGGCTTCCACTACCGTTTGGCTGCATGGTTGAAACCGCGGTTTTTCGGTCAGCCAATAATTATAACTCAGGACACTGGCCTTGTCGTGACCCGGCGGACAATCAGACCCCGACGCGCGGGTCTCATGATGATAATAGTCAGCCCGCTGAATTCAAGGCGATCGAAACGCTGGATTCAATTCCTGGACGTGTGATGCTGGTGACGGGTGGGGATCGATTGATTGTGCCGTCGGGATCCCGACCCACTCGGGCAAATCGGGACAGCTATTGGCTGGCCAGGATGCTGAGTTTCCACTTTTCAACAAAATATTCATAGAAAGTGTCTTGAAATCTCCCAAACGGCGGACACATTGGTAACTTTTCTGTAGGTCCGAGGTGGGCCGAAGTCGTTCTTCACCCTGTGTCGTGGATGAGGATAGCGATTAAGTTGTTGTACGACACATGGGAGGAATAGCGGTGAAGATTTATGTAGGGAATTTGCCTTACGAGACCACTGACGATGATCTGAAACGTCTGTTCGAGGACCACGGGGCGGTTACTTCCGCCGAAGTGGTTGCGGACCGGCACACGTCGCGCTCAAAAGGTTTCGGCTTTGTTGTCATGTCCGATGACGGCGAGGCGCAGAACGCGATTTCAGCCATCGACGGTACTGATTTCATGGGACGCAATCTGAGGGTCAACGAGTCGCAGCCGCGCGAAGGCGGCCGGCGCGATGACCGTCCGCCCCGACAAGATTGGTAACGGAAAGAACCACCCCCCGGTGAGGAACGCTGGC
>CAUZRT010000051.1:0-13409 GCA_963582235.1 Lentisphaeria bacterium | reverse complement strand
CGAGGCCGCGAAAGATGAGCAGGGAAATCCATTCCATCCACTTGAAATGAAAGATCAGAAAGAGGTTGTCGAACTGCATTACCGACTCTTTCCGGCCGCCCAACTGTTTGAGTGCCGTATACTGCTTCGGGCCGATGTAGACACCCAGGCGAAAGACCTTGGACTCGCCCGGCGCGAGCGCGAAGGGCGGCAGATATCCAGCTCCCATGATGATGTGATTCCCGGCGTCCTCTTCGTTGTCTGCTTCGAGAGGTTCCGTTGTCGGATTGAATCCGCTAAAGCCTTCTTCGACCGAAACGATGACGGCGAAGTACTTATTTTGCACGGCGACCCAATCGACCGGCCAAGCGTTCATTTCGGCGAGTTTAGCAGGTTTCCGTTGCAGTTTGCGTACCTTATCGACGATGTAGGCCTTGCTGCCCTTCTTGCCGGAGGGTAGAAAATCGACACGCTGATCGTAGCCGCCGGCACCCATGAACCCCTTGCTGGTATTGAGGGGCAGCATGGTTCCGCAGTTCACCTGTACGTTGTCTAACTCAACCGTGGCGCTGCCGGTGTTGGTTAATGTTACAACGTAGTCCCAGGCGTAATCGGATTCGGGGTTGGGGGCAAGAGACTGGGTAAGGACGAGGGCGGTGTTTTCTATAGCGCGCGAAAACCCAAACTCCTGGCCATTATTTTTTTCGACCTTTGCATGGCTGAATGTCCAGGGCCGGTCGGCAGGGCGGACAGCGAGCATGGGAAGCGGCGCGTGTCCCAGCGTCATGCCGGGCATGCCGTTTTCACCCGGGTAACTGGTGAGCACAGCCTCCTCGATGCCGCCGGTTTCTGGATTGACGGTCAAACTGGTCAGGCCGTCGATGGTCAGTTCGACGCTGGCGGCCGGCCCCAGTTCACTATATGCCGAAGTCGCATCGGACTGAAAGGCGACGGCGCGCTCGTTGGCGGGTTCGGGTGGCGCCGTCGCATCCGGCGCATCGGACCCGTCAATTGGCTGCTCCGTGCCGGCGGGCGCATACGTGTCCGTCACCGCGGGTTTCTGCGGCGGTGGTGGCGTACCACGCGGCGCATAATGCGTGAACCACAGAAACAGCAGCACGAGACAGGCGCCGATAATGAGAAAGTCCTGTTTTTTCATTCGCAGGATTCCATCTGAACACACATATCGCGGTGCGATGTCTGAGCATCCGGGCTACGCCCGATCGTCCATATCAGGAACCGGATCGTGGCCGCCGCGATGGAAGGGGTGGCATCGACAGATACGGGATGAGGCGAGGCAAACGCCCTTGATGACGCCAAACCGCTCAACAGCTTGCGTGGCGTATTCCGAGCACGAGGGGAAGAAACGGCAGGAGGGTGGTAGAAATGCCGATATGCAATACCGGTAAGACCGGAGGAGCACAAGAACTGTCAGTTTAGCCGCACGTCTCAACATGATCTATGACGGATCGGTAACAGAAACCTTGGCGTCAGCGAGGAGTTGAACAAACTCCCCTTGCACATCCTGTACCTTGAGACTGAAGAGTTGCCGGCGTGCAATGACAATGATCCACACCGGCGGCCTGATGCCGGTTCGCAATAAACGAAATGACTCTCTAATCAATCGCCTGGCACGGTTGCGGTGCACCGCTTTTCGGCTGTATCCCTTGCTGACAATTATTCCTATCCTGACTTTGTTATCCGGCGCCGATACGATATTAATCACGATCAGACGGCCGGCGAGCGTGGTCCCATTTGCCCTTACGTAGTCGAATTCGCTCTGGCGCCGCAAGTAATCGCCTTTGCCAATTCCAGCCAGTCCGACTTGTGGCGGCGTCTTTTCAACTTTCATGGGTACACATTCGCCGGTGCATCGGCCCATCCAACGGCAAAGCCGTTCATTTCTCCGCAGTGATTGCCCGACGTTGTAATCAACCCGGACTGTCAATTTCGGGCAACCCGAATGCTGTTTCGCGTACTCGGAAATTCAGGGATGGCTGTTGTGCTCACCCCACATGTGTCAATGATGTCGATTCCTTCCGTTAGCGTTTGATTAACTGCGATGCGTCAGGGAACCATCCAAACCTGGCGGTGCCCTGCGGTGTTCGTCGTGACGAGGCAGAACGCACCGCAGACATGGATACCGGTTAAATCGGTGTAAGTCGCTTGCGGCCCCGGCGGCGGCGGCGGCGCAATATTTCGCGGCCGCCGCGAGTCGCCATCCGTGCGCGAAATCCGAGGCGCCGTTTTCGCCGCCGGTTCGACGGATTATACGTTGGTTTCACTAGGTTTGCCCTCTTTCTTCGCCGGCCGGTCGGCCGGCAAAATCCTTTCGGGAAGCCGTTGCGCCTACCCATGGGTTGGACGGCCGGCGATTCATGATCACATTGATCTCCGAAATAAAAAGAGAATACTATAGATCCGCGGGTCGGCCGTGTCAATCTTTGCGAACGCCGCCCCGCCGTCAGCTCTGAGGTATCGGGGCACGGCGTCGCACTTTGCCCGTGGTCTGGCCGCGGCCGAGATCGTCACGCACACGAGTTCTGAATAAGGGCGGATCCGGACTACTTGAACTGCGCTCCGTTGAGCGGCTCGACGCGAAAATTGAAATCAATCGTGCGGTTGCCGATGTCCAGCGTCACGTTGGTGTTCAGACGTGTTAACAACAGACGATATGGTATCTTAACTTCACCGGTCGGCGTCGTCACCGAAACGTTACAGTTACCGAGAATATCTTCGGCATCCCGTACGGCCAGCACCAATTTCCGCAATTTCTCCAACTTTCTCAGGAAATCCTTGTCGAACTGGTATAAACGCCGGCAGTTCGGGCATGCAATCTGCCCCTTGGCATCCTGAAGCTTCAAGAGATCGAACTGTATGGTCTTCACACAGTCTTCCTCGACGCAATCAAAATCCACAACTGCCGTCAATGCATTTTCTTCGGACATATTCCGCCTTTCAGAGTTTGAATTCGGCCGATCCCAGGTGGTACATTAGTCGTACATAGGGCTTCGCGCAATCACAGGATCACAAGGGCTCGGTGCTTAGCCGCGTCCCAACGAACTCGGTATCATGAACAGACCCGTAATCCGAAGACGGCGGCCACTATCTGCCGCGTCATTTTCGTTATTATATTGCTTGTCGTTGATCGTTATCGCGGCGGGTGCCTCCGAGAAGAAGGGCGACGAAAAGACACGCGTCGCCGTTCCCGAACCGTCACGCGAGTCGGGCAACCGCTTCATATTCCGGCTCGACATTGCGAACGGTCACATCGGGCACGTCTTTATCGGGTGCCAGGACGGCGCCACCGACGGTTTCGATCTGCGGGTGGACGATATGGCGCCGCCGCCCGGCATTGGCGGCGTCGGTTACACGTTTCTTGTATCGCCCGACCGCAAGTATAATCTCTACAAGGATATCCGCCCTTTTGCCGATACCGCCCAGTGGCTGTTTTACGCCCGGATCGGACAAAAGCCCGTAAGGGTGTCCTGGAATTCCGCTTCGCTGCCGAAGGGTTGGGATCTTTTCTGCGGTAAGTGGGACGGACAGTCGGAAACGGTTGAGAGCATCATTGACTGTCGCCAGGAAAAGTCGGTAGAGGCGGCCAAGACCGGTTTCTTCCGATTCTGGATTGTCCGCCAAAACGAAACGGATACCCACGGCGCCGGCAAATAGCGGCCGCCGGCACTGTCTCCCCCCCCGCTGCCTTCGGAGCTCATTCTCGACAACGACGTGCTCTGCACACCAGTGTGAGTCCGGTGGGGATGAGCAACTCCAGGATCCCGGGGCTCTGTCAGTTGACGGCGCCCCGAGGTGTCCTCACGATCACCGCGCATTGCCGGGTCCGCTCAATTCACGACCCAATAAATACAACTGTCGCAGCGGGCAGGGAGACGACGACTTTCGCCGTGGCCGTGAGAATGAGCAAAAATGAAAACAGCACCATCAACAGGCCCAAAGACTTGGATCGGGCACTCTTGATGAACATGAAATAATACACGTAGAGCGGTACCAGCAGTGTCAATATCCCCTGCAGCGGGCTTTGGCCGAACGCCTCAATGAGATAGAGCAGCCATAGAAGCATGAAGCCGAACAGCAGGGCGGCATAAGCAATCTGCAGAGTGATCGTCATTTCTTTCCAACGGGGCGTTCGATTGGAATCGAATTTGCGGTATCCAAGTGCCGGGCTCAAGTGCGGACCCACGGGCACGGATCCGTTGCGACAACGACCGGCGTAATCGTCTCGCGATTTCAGTTGCAGAGGCACGGTTGCGTTTTGCGTTGACATATGAACAGGCGTGTTAAAGATAGGGGGCGATGATACACGCGTCAATCTGAACGAGACTCCATTTTTGATGGATTTTCAGGGATGCGGCTACTATAGTAATTGGTTAAACCGCAATCCAGCGATTCAGGATTGCGAGTCGTCAACGGAACCATTTAGATCAGGAACCCGTGCTTTGAACGTCGACGTTATCACCGCAACTCCGACAGCCACCGATCCCTGCCATTTCAAGCTTGACATAACGATTTCGGCAGCGGAGGTGAATGCCAACGTGGCGGCACGGGTCAAACAGTATCGGCAGTCGGCCCAGGTGCCGGGCTTCCGTCCAGGGAAGATACCGGTAGGGCTGCTCAAGAAGCGATTCATGAAAAGCATCCTGGCCGATGTCAAGCAGACACTGATCCGCGAGTCGTTACAGGAGGCCATCAGCAAGGCCGACCTCAGTCCGGTGACGCTGCCGCAATTCGTCGGCGATGATGCGGCCGATGTGGTCGAGGACAGCGATTACGGCTACAAGGTGGAGTTCGACGTTGCTCCGGAATTCGAGGTTCCTGATTACAAAGGATTGCGATTGACACAGCCGAAGCTGGCAGTCGATGACGAACACGTGGAACGATATATCGCGGATCTGCGCCGTCAGCGCGCCATCGTGAAGAAGACAGAGCGCCCGGCTGCGGCCGAGGATTTGGTGAAGGTCGGCTATCGGGCCGATGTGCCCGCGGGGCACGTCCCGGATTCGGCGAAGGGTATTCTCAAAGCCGAGGAAACCTGGCTTGCACTGGAGGAATCGACGGTCATCCCGGGAATACGCGAACATCTGTCCGGCCTCTCCGCCGGCGACACGAAACGGATTGCTATCGAGTTCCCTGTGGACTACGTCGAGTCGTTTCTTGCGGGCAAGACGGTCGAGTATGAGTTCGACATTCGTGAGGTGAATGCAATAATTCTCCCGGATTTCGACAATGCGTTCGCCAAGTCGATCGGCGTCGATTCCGTGGAGGAACTGCGCGAAACCGTTCGGGCCACGATGCGACAGCACCTCGAGGCAGCCCAAAAGATGGCCTTACGGGAGCAGGTCTATGGTCAGCTGGTCGCCGGTCCTGATTTCGATCTGCCGCCCAACGTCCTGAAAGCGGAGACCAGCCGAACGCTGTACGATCTGGTCGCTCGGAACCATGCCAGCGGGGGATCGCAGGAAGAGTTTGCGGCCACGGTGGAGAATCACCTCGAGGCAGCGGCAAAGGATGCCCGTAATCGGCTGAAACTTCGTTACGTGGTCGATGCCATCGCCTCGAATGAGAACATTGAGGCGACACATGAGGAGATCCATGAATCGGCGAATAGCATAAGGGAACAGATGACCAAGAGCGCCCGCGGTCGCAGTCCGGACATCGACGAAGACGCCCTCCAGACGATGGCCGCCAATGCAGTGGTATCAAACAAAGTCCTGGCGCGAGTCGTTGAATTGAACGATATCGTCGAAGGCGACCCCGAAACTAACGATTCCGACGGCGGACTATTAATGGAGTAGAATATGAGCTTTATAACGGTTCCGAACGTCCTCGAACAGACCGCCCACGGTGAACGAGTATACGATATATACTCACGCCTTCTGAAAGATCGCATCGTCATTCTCGGTACGCCCCTGGATGACACCGTTGCCAACCTCCTGACCGCGGAATTCCTGTTCCTGCAGTCGGAGGATCCGAACAAGGACATCGATTTCTACATCAATAGTCCCGGCGGCACCGTCACGGCCGGCCTTGCGGTTTACGATACGATGCAGATTTTGAGTTGTGGTGTGCGGACATATTGCATCGGCCAGGCGGCCAGCATGGGGGCCGTGCTTCTGGCCGCCGGCGCGCGCGGCAAACGCTACGCCTTGCCGAATGCCCGGATCATGATGCACCAACCCTGGGGCGGCACGCAGGGGACGGCCGCCGACATCAGTATTCAGGCCGCCGAGATTCTACGCGTACGCGAGGTGATCAACGGGATTCTTGCCGAGCACACGCAGCAGAAACTTCAGAAGATCCAAAAGGACACCGACCGGGACTTCTTCATGTCGGCACTCGAAGCCAAGGAGTATGGTCTCGTTGACGACGTTCTAGCGACATCCGCGAATGGCAAGAGTAAGGTAAAGAAAGATTGACGCCGTTCCCGCAGGCGGGATTTTCCGCGGTATAGAGCCCGCCCTGTCCCGGCTTCTCTGTCCGTCGACGGCGGCCTTGCGCCGCGGCCAGCGCTTCTCAGAAACTGAAGTTTCTACGGACAAGAGTTGGACTGCCTCCCAGATTGAGTGCAGTCCGGTCCTACCGTACGGTAGGATTTCGGTCACACATAAGCCGCCATGCGATGCGCCTTGCGCTGCGGCAAGCGCTCCCTAACAACCGGTCAGCGATCAGTGGAAAAGCGAGACGAAGCTTTTTGCTCATTTTGCGGTCGCCCGCGCGACGAGGCGCCGCAGATGATCTCCAGTCCATCCGGCGTGTTCATCTGCGCCGACTGCATCGGCTTGTGCAGCAAGATGGTGCAGGGCGAGGATGACGGTGACGGTGCGGGACTGGATGAAGATCTTAAAGGGTATGAGATTCCGGCGCTTGTCATTCCGAAGCCGGCCGACATCAAGCGCATAATGGATGATTACGTTGTCGGCCAGGAAAAGGTCAAACGTGTCCTCTCGGTCGCCGTTCACAACCATTACAAGCGCCTCAAGCATTTACGAACGACCGACACCGACTCCTACCCGCTGCTCGAAGATGACGTCGAACTCGAAAAGAGTAACGTCGTTATGATCGGTCCGACCGGATCCGGCAAGACGCTGATCGCCCGGATCCTGGCGAAAATCCTCGACGTGCCGTTTGCCATTGCCGATGCGACAACACTCACGGAAGCCGGCTATGTCGGGGAAGACGTGGAGAACATAATACTGCGGCTGGTTCAGGCGGCGGATTATGACATCGAGCGTGCTCAGATCGGTATCATTTATATCGATGAAATTGACAAGATATCGAAGAAGACCGAGAATGTTTCCATCACCCGCGATGTATCGGGAGAGGGCGTCCAGCAGGCGTTGTTGAAAATTCTGGAGGGTACGATTGCCAACGTGCCCCCGAAAGGCGGCCGTAAGCATCCGCACCAGGAATATATCCAGGTCGATACTGCCAACGTCATGTTTATTTGCGCGGGCGCCTACGTCGGGCTGGAGACAATTGTGGAACGGCGTATCGGCAAGCGTGTGCTCGGTTTTCACGCGGCCGGCGACAGCAAGGTCGGTGGCGCTGCGAACCGATCCGATCGCGATTCAATTCTCGAATGCGTGGAGCCGGAAGATCTGCTCAGATTCGGCCTGATCCCGGAGTTCATCGGCCGATTGCCGGTCATCGCAGTCCTAAATGAACTTACCGAGGATGATCTTGTCAAAATACTGACCGGGACGAAGAACGCCGTGACCAAGCAGTACAAACAGCTCTTTGCCATGGAGAACGTAACATTGACGTTCACGGATGGCGCCCTGCGTGCATTGGCCCAAAAGGCGATGAAGCGCGGGGCCGGAGCGCGTGGTCTGCGATCGATTCTCGAGTCGATTATGGTCGATATAATGTTTGATATACCCTCTCGCGACGACGTCGAATCCTGTGTTATCGACGAAAAGGTCGTCAATGCCGAACGCGACCCCATCATCAATAAGCCGGCCCAAAAGGCCAGCGTTGCGTAATTCACTGCGCCTGTTCCCAGATGTTACGCCAGTGTCCTGTCTCTTCTCTTGAATAGTGGCTGACCGAAAACCCCCAGATTCCCCGATTCGTGGCGGGGCCCCAGTGCAAGGGGCGCCAATAGCCGACCGAGTGGCCCCCCACGCAAGATCTGACGTCAAACGGACTCCGTTGGAGCGTCGGCGGGCCTCCGCAGAGGGGTTTTCGTTCAGCCACTAAATACGGTCACAACGTATTCAAGAGACCGGACACCAGACGTGCGAGCAGGCCGAAGACAGGTGGTTGCCCGGTAAAACGCGATTATCTACGCACGTATCCCAACCCCTCAGCCCCAGTCCAACCTCGCCGTCGAACTGGACAGGAGTTCCTATGAAACACAACAGTGGCTCTCGTCATGTTGTCCTCGTCTCTACGGTTGTCATCCTTTTCGTCGTCGTCGGATCCCGGCTCCATCAACTCTATGCTGTGGCGGAGTATGTCGACGGTATTGTGGCGATCGCCAATGACGAAGTCATCACAATCTATGATGTTGCCTCGATTACTGCCGAGGCGGAAAAAAAGCTGATCGCCAGCTATTCACCGGAGGAACGCGCCAACAAGGAGACCGAAAATAAGATCCATGATGAAATACGAAAGATTCGCGAGAAGGCCGCCAACGATCTGATCGACGAGAAAGTGATTTACGCCGAGTTTCTCGAGCGCGGCTACCAGATACCAAAGGAGATGGTTGAAAAGCGAATTGACTCGATGGTCGCCTCGCAGGCGGGAGGGGATTGGCAGCAGTTTGAAGAGATGCTCAAATCAACGTCGACAACCCTTGCCGAATTTCGCGAACGGATGGAGCGGCGGCTGGCGGTGGAATTGCTGTTGAATCAGGTGATCGACCGTAAGCTCGCTGTTATTTCCCCCGAGCAGATCGAAATCTATTACAACCAGAATCGTGCCAGCTTCGCGAAGGAGTCACGCATCAAACTGCAGTTGATCCAACTGCCCGGTAGCATGAAATCGTCGCGGGTCAGCGACGCCGTGAACGAAGTCATGCAATCCTTGAAACGGGGCGCCGACTTCAAAGATCTGGCACGTGGGTACTCCAAGGATCGCAGTTCGAAGGAGGGGGGCGAACTCGGGTGGTCGAATCAGAATCATGTCCGCGCCGAATTCCTCAACGCCTTCAAGAAATTGCAGAAGGGGGCGGTATCGGAGCCGTTCGAGCTTCTCGATAACACATACATTCTCCGCATTGCCGACATCAATTCCGGCACCTTCATCCCGCTCAAGGAGGCTTCCGAGCGGATCCGCCGGATGATCTACGATAAAGAGAAAACCGACCGCTATAAGACCTATATAAAGAAGCTGCGGGATCAGACGTATATCAAGTTGTATTACTAGCCTGGGTTATTCATAAATTTTCTACTGCGAGCCCGCATTGCGCGTCATCTCGCGGCCCTCGCTTGGCCGCCCATCTCAACGTATCTTCCGCCACAGCAGACCAGCCGAGGCTGGCGATCCGCCTGCACCCGGCACCCGGGGCGCGAAGACCACGATCTGACGCGCACTGCGGACTCTCGCGACGAAAATTTATGAATAACCCAGGCTAGTAATACACGTGTCGCCGGATGACATTGATCGCGCCGGTTAGGTCGCCGGCGGTGAAGTCCGCATCGCCGGCTTCGCCGTCGCCAAGGAGAATCGTCCGGCATCCCACCGCTTTGCCGGCTGACATGTCGGTAGCTTTATCACCGATCATAACCGAGGCGTTGCAACCGATCTGCATTGCCGCCGCGGCGGCTTCGAGCATGCCGGGCCGCGGCTTGCGGCACCGGCACCCGTCGCCGGGCTTGTGCGGACAGAACATAATCAGGTCGAACTCCGCCCCATGCGGCCGCAGAAGCGCTTGCAGGCGGTCATGTTGCTCGGTGACGACGTTTTCGGATAAGTAACCCCGGCCAATCCCCGACTGGTTGGTGACCAGCACCAGCAAATACCCCATCCCCTTCATCGCCGGCAGAGCCTCCGTCACCTGCGGCATGAGTTCGATGCCCTCCACATTGTTTAAATAGCCTTTATCCACGACGACCGTGCCGTCGCGATCGAGAAACACTGCTTTATTGGTTGGGGTCATGGCGCCTGTGCCGTGAAGAGTGAAACGCTTCACGAAAAGCTGTCCAGCAATTCGTCTGCGCCTGCTGACGCCGTCCCGACTTTTCCGACAACGATGCCGCCGGCATGATTCGCGATGATCGCCGCCTCGACCGGCGTCGCGCCGGCCGCAATAGACGTAACGGCCGCCGCGATGACCGTGTCACCGGCGCCGGCGACATCGAATACTTCTTTGGCAACGGTCGGTATGTGATGGGGTTCTCCATCCCGCTCAAAGAGGGCCATCCCGCCGGCGCCCAGCGTGATGAGGAGCATTTCCGGCCGCCACTGTTTCATCAGGTTCCGGCCGACGTTTCTGAGGGCTTGGTCATGGGTGAACGGCTTTACCGGTTCGCGATAATAGGTCGCGGACATGGCGAACGCTTCGGATCGGTTCGGGGTCAGGATGGCCAGTCCCGTCACCGGTACTGGATTTCCGGGATGCGGATCCAGCGCTACTGTGACGCTGCGGGCCGCCGCGCTGTCGCGAATCGCGGTCGCTAGTTTCGGGGAGATCATGCCCTTATTGTAATCCTCGATTATGATTGCATTCAGTCGGGCTTGATGCATCGTCTGCCGCAGGCGGTGCACCACTTCTTCCTGAATTGAAGCGGATACGTCCGTGTCGATTTCGTCATCGATTCGGACGACCTGCTGGTTCTCCGCAATGACGCGTGTCTTGACCGTCGTCTTCCGTTCCGGATCCGTCACCACCCCTGTTGCAGCTATGCCCGCGTCCCGACAGAACTCGCGAACCATTCCCCCCCCGACGTCATCGCCGACAACACCGAAGGCGCTTGCGTCGGCGCCGAGCGAACGGATGTTGCGGAGGACGTTGGCGGCGCCGCCGAGGGAAGCGGATTCCCGCTGCACGCGGACGACCGGCACGGGTGCTTCCTGGGAAATCCGCGATGCACGACCCCAGATATAACGGTCAAGAATAAAATCACCGACAACGGCGATACGGCAATCGTTGAACCTGCCGATCAATTCAGCGGCGCGTTCTGTGGTTAGGGATGCCGTCATTCAGGAATGGATGAATTATCCGGGTGGTATTCTTCGGTGATCCGCTGCAGCGCATCGCCGACATCGATTACCTCGGGCGGCGGATAGAGTTTTTCCGCTTCGAGTCTGCCCAGCAGGGATTCGAACATCAACAGATCGCTGTAGAGCAAGTCGAGGTGATCGCGTTTGACTGCTCCCGCATGGTCGCGGAGGAAGAGGGCTATGCGGTCCAACTCGGCCTTGACGAGTGCCACGGTCATAGTCGTTTCCGAGCCGGCGCTGGAAACCTGCCATTGAATGCAGCGCGGACGGAGTTCGTCAAGCACATAGAGAACACGCTGCCGTGCGATCTCCAAACTCCACAACTCCCGGGTCCGGGTCTCCTTCGGCAGCCAGACAATGACACCGACCTCGAAAATAAAAATCACGATGACAACAACCGTCGTTATGGGCGCCAGGATGCCGGTCTTTCGATCCTGACGGGCATCCCGAAAAACAACGACAAACTGGATCGCGTAGCCGGCTACCATCATGACATCGCCGTTGCGGACCGGCGCCGAAATTTCGACCACTTCGGAGCCACCGACTTGCAGAAGTATGCCGGCGGCCATGTGCGCGACACGGAAATCGCCGCCGGTTTTGCGTTCGATCGTCAGGCAACGATCGGGGAGGCCCGGCAGGGTCAGATCGCAGTCGGAGCCGGACCCGATTGTGACTTGGTCGGCGTCGACGAAATGAACATTTCCGACGTCCGCCGGGAGATCCCCGCCGTCATCGCGTCGTATGATGAGCTGGTAAGACACGTTGGCAGCCTCGCCGTGACTTCGGCCCGGTTCAGGTTCGATCTGCGCTTGGTGACACTGTCATGTCGCGGCAGCAGCAGGCTCGTCATATCTCGATATTGCCGTAATCGGATCGGTCCCGCCGCGGTAAAAACGGACGTTTCCCATTTCGCGGGGTGATCACGTGAAAGATTTTGATGGCACCGCTGGTGCCGATCTGCTCGAGCTGGACATCGACCTCCAGCGTCCTTTGATATGATTCGCGAGCATGTTCTTTGCTGTGAGCCAGGATCAATATCGGAAGGCGTCCGTACGCCGCCTTCGGGAGTGCCAGTTCGAATAAGGCGCCGCCGTTCAGGCATTCGACAGGGCTCGGTCGGCCGCGCCACGGAAGCCAGTAGAGCCGCAGGTAACGATCGAAGCTCAGATAGAAATGAAAGTCGACGAAAATCCGTGTTCGTGGCGTGACCAGCGGGCTGATGGCGAGGACCCGGGCCGTCTGCTGAATGTCCTGATTTCGCGTATAGAACTGCTGAATCAAGTTCTGCCGAATGTGTCCCTCCAGCAGGCTTCGGCGTGTAAAATAATTACCGAGATGAAACCATACGACACCATTTGCAAGAATGAAGAATATGAGAAGATAAAAATTCTTGTTCGGGCGGCATACCCACGGCCGATACAGGATCAGAGCGCAGAAGGTCAGCGGTCCGAGGTAGCCCAGAAAGGCGCGGGGGTAGGGAACCCGGTAGAGCGACATGAAGACAATGGGAACAACGCAACAGACGAATAGAACCGGTAACGCCGACAGGACGATGCGCAGATCAGCCGGCAACTCCGGTTTTTGTTCGGACTTGGGCACCTGCCGTCCGATACAAAAGCAGGCTGCCAGAAACAGCCCGTTGTGAGCAAAGATCGCGAGACCCCAGTGGGCGCACACCTGCCAGCCGACCTCCCAGCCGCCCGTTGTGGAGGCAACCTTCAGGAATTTCTCTTTAATGGGAAGATAAATCAGCATCCCGACCGCCGAGACAATAGCAAGGAAAATCAGCAGCGGCAGCTTTCGCAGCCAGATGCGGCCCTTGAGAAACATGATATTAAGGAACAGAAAGAGGCTGCCGTTGACCAGAACGTTGCTTGGCACCACGCCGGGAAGGAGCAGGACGCCTGGGATATACAGGCTGAGCCCTTCCCACGTCTGGTTACGGAAAATGTAAAACGCGCCGATGGTCGCCATAACGGACAGCAGGATGGACAGGCCATAACCGCGCAGCTGACAAAAGAATCCCAGATAGACCGGGCTGAAGGCCAGGGTGAGCGCGAGCAGCAGACCGGCGGCGTTATCGAAGAGGCGGCGGCCGTGAGAGTACAACAACGACAAAGCCAGCAGTGCCATGACCAGGCACGGGAATCGCAGCACCTCTTCGCTGATCACAAAGTCGGTGATGCGGAGCCAGATCCAGAGGAGGAAAGAAAAAAGGATATGGTTATTGGCAATCGGATATG
>CAUZRT010000050.1:0-13441 GCA_963582235.1 Lentisphaeria bacterium | reverse complement strand
ACGTTCGAATCGACAGTCTCGATCCGGCATCTCTCTACGATGCAGCGACGACGGGCATTGTCCGCAGGCGCCCGCTTGCCTACCTGAGCTTCGCTCTGAACTACTACTTCGGAGATTACAATCCATCGGGTTATCGTTTGGCGAATATTCTCATACACGCCCTCGCCGGTGTCCTGGTATACGCCTTTGTCCACCTCACACGTGTGCAACAAGCACAGGATCATGTCGACACCGTGACCACAGGACATGGCCGAACAAGAGCTCGAAAAACCCCTTCGAGGCAGACCTCAGCGTGGCCGACCTTTGTCGTCGCGCTTCTATGGCTCGTGCACCCGATTCAGATCCAGTCGGTTACGTATATTGTCCAACGGATGACATCGATGACGGTACTGTTTTATATGGCGGCGCTCTGCCTCTATATCGTCGGGCGTCGCAGCCGCCGGCGTCAGGTTGGCGTACCGTGCTTCATCGGCGCGCTTGGCGCCTGGGTCATTGCTTTGGGCTGCAAGGAGATTGCCGTTACGGCGCCGGTGATCGTGTTTATCTACGAATGGTACTTCTTTCAGGATCTGAACCGCCAATGGCTGGTAAAGGCCTGCAAATATGTTGTCCTGCCGGTTGCCGCGGCCGCTGCGATCGGGTTGCTCATGCTCCGGATCCAGCCGATCGACTTTATTCTGTCCGGATATGAAAACCGCGATTTCACCATGATCGAACGCGTGCTGACACAGTTCCGCGTGGTTGTCCATTATCTTGCCATTCTCGTATACCCGCACCCCGAGTGCCTGACCCTCGAGTACGATTTTCCGGTCTCCACGTCACTCGTCAGCCCGGTCACCACGCTGGCGTCGCTGCTCTTTCTCCTGCTGCTGCTCGGCCTCGGCATTGTCATAGCACGGCGGCAGCGGCTGGTATCATTCTGTATCCTCTGGTTCTTCATCAACCTGGCGCTGGAATCGTCGGTCTTCGCTTTGGAAATGGTGTACGAACACCGGCTCTATCTGCCGTCTGTAGGCTTCGTGCTGGCGCTTGTTCTCGTTTACCTGCGTTATGTTCCGAAGCACGCGGTCATCCGTTACGGCCCGCTCATGGCGGCGACCGTGCTCCTCGTTTGGGCCACGATAGTCCGCAATGCTGTATGGAGCGACGAGCTGACCTTGTGGGACGATGCTATCAAGAAGGCGCCGAACAAACCACGGCTGCATGTGAATCTGGGAAAAATGCTCCGGCAGAGGGGCGATCTGGCACGGGCCGAGTATCACTACCGCCGTGCCCTCGAACTGGATCCGGACTCGGAGCTGGCCCACATCAATCTAGCGGTCTGTCTCCTCCACATGGACAAGCCGGAAGAGGCATTGGTGCTCTATGAGAAGGTCATTGGTATGAATCCGGAAATCGCCGCGGCTCATTACAACATGGGCATCACCCTCAATGGCTTGGGGAGGAAAGATGAGGCGGCGGCCGCGTATCGGGAAGCATTGCGCATCGACCCTGACAACGCCGAAGCACACAGCAATTACGGGAACATGCTGTACCGGCTGCATAGATATGACGAGGCAATTGTCCATTTTCGCGAGGCCCTGCGCGTCAATCCCGATTTCGCGGTGCCTCACAACAGCCTCGGCGGTGCCTTGTTGAATACCGGCGACGTGGAGGCTGCGGTTCACCATTTTCGTGAGGCCTTGCGCATCGATCCCGGCTACGCCAACGCCCGCGAGAACCTCCATATCGCCCGCCAACGACAGCGGCCGTCGAGCACGGGCGATTGAACACGGCCCGGACACCGGCCACGACACACGTGTCTTCGACCATTGACTTGCCGCTCTGCACTTTTTTTCCGTTGATCGCACAACGGCACCGAACTGGACACCTCCAGCTATGTGTTATAGGGTTACTGCGAATGATGCGAGACAGCCCCATAGATCTGCGCAGCGACACCGTGACGCGGCCGTCACCCGGCATGCGCCGGGCCATCGCCGCAGCCGAGGTTGGCGATGATGTTTTCGGCGACGACCCGACGGTCCTTCGGCTTCAGGAAATGGTTGCCGAACTCCTCGGCAAGGAAGCAGCGTTGCTGACGCCGTCGGGCACGATGGCAAATCAGATCGCCATACGCGCCCACGCACAGCCTGGTGACGAAATCATCGTCGAACGCTCGGCCCATGTCGTTATGGCGGAATTGGGTGCACTCGCCGGACTCGCGGGGGTCCAGGCATCCATGGCTGACGGCCGTCGCGGCATCATTACGGCGGAACAGGTTCGCGAACTGATTCGCCCGCTACGCGGGACGTTCCCAAAGACGCGACTGATCTGTCTGGAGAACACCCACAATTTCGGCGGCGGCACAATCTTTCCGATCGAAGTTATTGGGGAGATTCAAACCGTTGCCAGGGAACACGGAATTTCCATGCATCTGGATGGCGCCCGCTTGATGAACGCGGTTGTTGCCAGCGGCGTGACGGCTGCGGCGTACGCATCCTGTTTCGAATCGGTCTCGACGTGTATGTCGAAAGGTCTGGGTGCACCGGTAGGATCACTGGTTGCTGGCAGTTGCGACTTCATCGACGAGGTCCATCGCTTTCGCAAAATGTATGGCGGCGGCATGCGCCAGGCCGGCATCCTCGCCGCGGCCGGTATCTATGCCTATGAGAACAATGTCGAACGCCTCGCCGACGACCATACGAACGCCCGCCGGTTGGCCGAGGGACTAGCGGAAATGCCCGGGATTACCACGGAAGCCGGGGCTGTCGAAACCAACATCGTCCTCTGCGATATCGAAGACAACGCCGGGTCGCCGGCCCATCTCGTCGAGCGATTGGCGTCCGAGGGTGTGCTCCTTTTGGCCATCGGCAAGCGCACGTTGCGGGCCGTGACACATCTGGATGTGAACCGCGACGACATCGACCGTGCCTTGGCGATCATCGACCGCGTGCTTGCCGCTGGGGTCAGTGGGTGAGCGCAGACAGCGGCTGGGATTTACGGATTTGATCCCCGGCGAATCGCGGCTTTTGTGATGCATTGACCTGGCTTTTCATGAGAGCCGACAGCATTCGGCCTATTACCTCGATGACGACGGCTATCATCTACTCAGATCGATTGGATCTGCGTACGCAGATCATCCGGGAACAGCTTGCGACAGTAGCTGCGAATGCCGAGCTGGCACGCCGGTGAGGCGTGGATTTCTACCATTTGATACAGACCAACCCGGGCAGCTTCGACAAGTACCTCCCCCAGCTCGCGGGAGCCGTATAGCTCCATTACCGCCTCCTCCGGCGGGTAACCGTTGGCGACCAGCACTTCGAATCGGGTATCAGCAGGACCGTGATGTATCTGGCGCGCCCGGCTTCGTCATTTGATGCCTAACGGACGACGGCTGGCACCGCGTGGTGGCGTACGCTCCCCAGAAACTTAAATCGGAGGATTATCGGTTAACCGATTGACGTCGAATAGGTTACGCCTTAAATTTTCGACGAATACCGCGAAGGGCTTTTACTGGTCAAGGGACCAAATGTCATGAAGGGTTATCTGAATGACCCGGAGCGCACTGCCGGTGTTTTGAAAGACGGATGGTACAACACAGGCGATCTCGTTGTCATGGATCGCGAAGGATACCTGTTCATAACCGGGCGGTTATCTCAATTCAGCAAGATCGGCGGCGAGATGGTTTTCCACGGCGCCGTCGAGGATGCCATACAGCAGGTACTGGGCGTGATCTGAGCAGCGGGTGGTGGTGGAGGGGGGGGGCCTCCGTTGCGGACTCCGCAAAGGGTGAGCGGCTGGTGGCGCTTCATCTGCCCATTGCCCAGACACCTTCCGAGATCATTGCCGGGCTGAAGGAGCTACAGGAGCGGGCCGGTAGCCTGAGCCGGGGCCGAGGTTGATGGTGACAATTCTGTTAAAAGTGGCTTGCAATCAGATTTGCCGGTAGGTAACTTACTTATTGACAATTTTTGTTGCGGGGTAGAGCAGTCCGGTAGCTTGTCAGGCTCATAACCTGAAGGTCGTGGGTTCGAATCCCACCCCCGCTACCATTTAAGGGCTTGGAACACCAGTTCCAAGCCCTTTTATTTATCTATTTACGCCGATTATTGAGCTTCATATTCTTGATTCCGCCGAATCTGAAACACCGAGATCAATATGGAACATTTTGCAACCAAAGGCAAACAATCGGGCAAACATTTTCGCGGGTTCCAGCCGGATATATGAGCAGCATAGTCCGCGATCAATCGCGGTAATGCGACCCTCAATCTCCTATCTTCGCCGCCCCGTAAAACGACTCTGAACGCCTACGACTACGACATTGCCCGATATCTCTTTCGCCTCCAGTAGCCACGCGTTTGACCGCGAAACCGGGGCAGCCGGCAAATTTTTGCCCCGCGATACGGGAAACAGGCCGTATAATAGATGCCAATGGAGTTTCACGGCACCCATCTCAGTTATTGCATGAACGTGCATCCGGCCCGCGATTTGCCGCAGGTGCTGGCAAACATTCGGGACTATACGGTGCCGGTACGCCGGCAGCTGTGTCCGGAGGCGCCGTTCGGACTGGGCATCTGGCTACCCGAACAGGCGGTCCGGGACGTGCGCGCCGAGATCTCGCTGTTGCGGGCGCCGTTGGATAAGGAGAATCTGTACCTTTTTACGATCAACGGGTTTCCCTATGGCGTCTTCCATGGTACCCGGGTCAAACAGAACGTCTATTATCCGGACTGGTCCGAGGAGGCGCGGGTAACTTACACCACCGATCTGATCGACATCCTGGCGGAGTTTCTTCCCGACGACGTCGAAGGCTCGGTCAGTACGGTGCCCGTCACTTATGGCAAAGAGCTGCCTGCGGCGGCGATGACCAATCTGCTGCGGGTTGCGGAGTACGCACGAGCAACGCGGGAGAAGACGGGGCGCAGGATCTGGATCGCACTCGAGCCGGAACCGGACTGCTATCTCGAGAATACGGCCGAGACGATTGCCTTTTTCGATGACCTGCGGAAACTGGACGGCGGTGTGACGGAGGTGATCGGCGTCTGCTTCGACACCTGTCACCTGTGCCTGCAGGGAGAGAATCTGGCGGTATCGTTGAGACGACTGCTCGAGAACGGCATCCAAATCCCGAAGGTACAGATCTCGGCGGCGTTGCGGTTTGAAAACGACGGGGGCCGATCAGCGAGAGAATGCCTGGGAGCGTATGACGAACCGGTCTACCTGCATCAGACGCGCGTCTTCCCGGATGGCGAAGACGCGGTCTTGGGATTCAAGGATTTGGGGGATGCCCTAGCGGCGAATCCTATCGGCACCTGGCTCATTCATTTCCACGTACCGTTGCCGTTCGACGGGCAGGGGCAGGTGTCGTCGACGAACATGGAGATCAGTGCGGAGTTTCTCGATCTGGTCTTGCAGCAGACGCCGAACATCGAAATCGAAACCTACACATTCGATGTGCTGCCGCCGCCGAAGCCGGGAATCGTGGAGTCGATCGTCGGTGAGTTTCGGTGGCTGGAGAGTCGTTTGTCAGCTCGCTGACAAACGCAGAATCACCGTCCGGTGATCCAATCGGACTCGTACCAGGAGATTCCGAAATTGGACCGGATATGCATTCCGTAGGTCTTTCTCGCGAAGGCTTCCAACTCTTTAAATGCCCATAGCATGGTGTGATACGCCTCGCCTTCGGCAACTTCGATGACGCCGCCGCGTTTTTCCAAATGGGCGATTTCCAGAAGATAGGCAACCCGTTGAAGGACAAGGAGGAAGAGGATGTATATCTTGGAGAGCTTGCTCATCTCCGATAAGAAGCAGGCGTATCGACAATCCACGAATTCGTCCTCGTCGATATCCGGAACGACGATCTTTCGGATGTCGACGATGAAGCTAAATACCGACACGGGATGTATCAAAATCAATGATTTCTCGGTGTCGTAGCAAGTATGCCATTTGGGCAATTCCTTATGGTCATCACAGGCGAACTCGACCTGTATGGGGAGCGAGATGTAAGGGCGGACGAAGAGGGACTCGAGAGCGGTGGCCGTCTTGTCGCCATTCGCCTTGCGGGTGAGCGATTGAAGTTGGCGTAAAACGGCCGCCTTATCAGACTCGCCATTCAGATACGTCGTTGCCAGTTTTTCATATTGCTTCCAACAGGAAGCCAGTGTTCGCTTTGGCATGGCTGACCACCCACATCGTCGGGGACGACACGTATTTAGTGCGAAGCGTGGCATGCTGATCAACGTCCCCGCCAGGATGCTGAACATGCTGCGGTGCTGTGCATCCGCGGCGGCGCAATGTCATCGTCGCCACTCAGGCCATTGTTGGGGTTAGCCAGGACGCGAGACCCGGCCTCCGGACCATATAATGGTTCACGTTTACCCCTTCCGCTATATACCTTATCCTGTCTAACCCGTAAAATCAAATGAATGATACGAGAAAACATCGATGTGCGGGCCGAAACCGAACCTGGGCGTGCGCTTTGTTGCCGTATTTCGTGCTGCCTGTCCACACACGATCCATACCGGACGAATAGCCGCTGGCAATGCAATCGGATGGTATGGTTTTTACGTAATTGACGGCACGGGGCCCATGGGCGGCTCAATTGCGAATCTATCCGCATCGTTCGACAACCCCGGAATCCGATGAAATTCGACCCCGCATTAGAGACCGGAACCGTGGTCAAGCGATACAAACGGTTCCTTGCCGATATTCGCCTGGCGGACGGCTCCGTGGTCACGGCGCACTGCCCGAACTCGGGCAGCATGAAGAGTTGCTGGGCAGAGGGGTGGCGGGCGCTGTTGAGCGTCAGCGACAATCCCAGGCGCAAGCTTCGGTTTACCTGGGAAATGGTCCACAACGGCCAATGCTGGATCGGCATTAACACACAGATCCCAAATGTCATTGCCGCGGAAGCCATTACCGCGGGGAGAATACCGGAATTGACCGGTTACGCGGAACTGCGGCGCGAGGTGAAATATGGGCAGAATAGTCGTGTGGACATTGTTGCGCGCAACGGAGAAACCGAATGTTACATCGAAGTTAAGAATGTCACACTGGTGGACGATGAGGGGTATTACGCCTTCCCGGACGCCGTAACGGAGCGCGGCCGCAAGCACCTGAGGGAGCTGATGAAGGTGGTGCGCAACGGCCATCGCGGGGTGATGTTATTCGTCATTCAGCGCAGTGATGGTACCGGTTTTCGAGCCGCACGCGACATCGATCCCGAATATGCCAAGGCTCTCCGCAAAGCACACCGCGCCGGCGTCGAGATCCTTGCCTATCTGGCGCGTGTGACGCCAAGCATGGTGGAACTCACGTCACAGAGTGTTGATTTCCAGGGCTAGCGTGGTCGTCCAGGAATTTGTTATTTGATATTTTTGTCGGGAGCAAACAGAGCATCAAAAGAGTATGCGGATGCTCGAATAAAAACTGACTGAACAGGGCATCAAGCGACTGGTACTCTGACGATTCTCCTCTGTGTTCGGTTTCTTCTCTCATCTAAAAATTTTCATTGAATTTCCGCTGGTGCTATGGTTCCGGAAATCAGAAACCTGAAGCCCTTTGCCATCCTTTGCGACCATCGCACCAGCGGAAATTCAATGATCTCCATACTCCGTGCCTCCGCGCCTCCGTGGTTCCAATCCCTTGTGATCTGTGCCGTGACATCACTGAGACCAGGCCGGTTCACAATCAGGCGCCGTTGGCCACGGCCCCATAGGCGTTTTCGAGAAGACCGTACGTCGGCCAAGTTTGTCCGCCGAATTTGTGTTTGAAGGACCGCGCATGGTCGCAGGGAACGCGGTAAAGTCCCAGCGCAGCCGGTTAACTTGAATCATTGATTCCGGTGCGATTCGCGGCCGGCATCCCAGACGCTCCAGACGAGGACCAACAGGGCAAAGCAAATACCGCCGGCAATGGTGAGCCACGGACCCTTTTCAATGAGGTCCTGCCCCGGGTTTTCCTGGAGATTCCAGGCAATGCGGATATTGGCCGCTGCCCAGGAAAACAAGGCAACGAAACTGACAGCCCAGGCAAGCAGGAAAAGAAACAACTGCACCAGTCCGATAAAATAACGGCGTTGTATGATCTGGCCGATACCGGGACAGACAAAACTCGCCGTCCTGGCCGCCAGTTTTGTTTCCCCTTTCGTTTCCTTGCGAGGACGTGGCGCGATCTTCTGGATTGGCGGCGGTTCGGGCATTTTTCGCTTTTCACCGGCGAATTATCGGATGCCTACGATTCCGTTTCCGACCAGCCCTGACGGAGCAGTCGGCAGGTAGCGTCCAAGGCTTCAGGTATGCATTGGCAGTCCGCCAGTACCGGCATAAAATTAGTATCGCCGGACCATCGTGGCACGAGATGAATGTGAATGTGGCCTTCGACGGCCGCGCCGGCGATCCTGCCGATATTGCAGCCGACATTGAAACCTTGCGGTTGCATGACGCGACGCAGTACTTTCTGCGCCCGGGCGATCATGCCAAAAACCTCGGCCGCTTCCATGTCGGTCAGTTCGGAAATGTCGTCAATGTGGCGGTATGGCGCAATGAGCATGTGCCCCGATGTGTATGGGAACTGATTGAGCAAAACATAGCAATTGTCACCACGGGTAATCACATGCCGTGACTCGTCATGGTCGCCGGGTCGGGCTTTCTGACAGATGAAACACGGACCGTCCTTGGCCGAGCGGACATACTCAATTCGCCACGGCGCCCAGAGCGGTCGATTTTCCGAGGTGTTTTCCATAAGATATTTGGTGGGTCACGGGCGCGTACAGTTTTCGCATACCACCTTATCGGCCTGCGGATGGGGGGTGATCACTTCGAAGCGGGAATCGCAATAAGTTACAATGACTGGACTTGATAGCCAACCTCGAACAGTCTCTAAACAGGTGGTTCTCTGTCACGAAGAGCACGGCAACCCGTGGCGGGAAGAAATGGACTTCGAACGCCGAACTTCGAAGTAAGAAATCTGGAACGCAGCCGGTCGCCGATGCCAGCGCTGATTCGCCAGTCGAGGAAGCGACCTTCCGACTTCGAAGTTCAACGTTCAAACATGAAAGAGAGAACAAACCCGATGCAGCCGATCCTGCATGCGGGACGCCTCATCGCCAGCGTTGTGCCGTAGGGGATCAATGCGCCGGCAAACCGTGCAACCGTCCCTCTCACTGGGCGGTGAAATATTGCTTAAAGAATTCCTTGGCCAACGGGGCGGCCGACTTGCCGCCGGATTTGCCGTTTTCAACAAGTACGGCCATTGCGTACCTCGGGGACTCCGCGGGTGCAAAGCAAATGAACCAGGCATCGGTTCGCTTGCCCTTCACGACTTCCGCCGATCCGGTTTTTCCGGCGACCTCGAAGATATCGGTCATGGCGGCAAAGGCCGTCGCATTTTCACCGTTGACGGCCCGCCGCATGCCTTCGCGAACGATTGCCAGATTTCTCTGTGACACCGGCAGGCGCGACTTGATGCGCCGGCGTGTGAGTTGGGTGCCGGCGTGCCCGCGGATTTCCTTGACGACATACGGGCGATAGACAATCCCGCCGTTGGCAATAGCGGCCGCATACAGGGCTGCCTGTAGGGGGCTGATGCTGATATACCCCTGGCCGATCGAAATCGCCGCGGTATCGTATGCTTTCCAGCCTTTCCCCCGATTGTGGCGTTTCCATTCACGCGTCGGCAGCAGTCCGGCACAGCCGAATATCGCTTGCGACCGCGGCATCTGCAGTTCCAGGCCCGGATTCGAGCCGATGCCGGCGTTCTGCAGCAAGGGGCGCAGCCGGTCCAAACCCACACGCAGACCGGTGCTGATGAAGTATGTGTTGCAGGAAACCTCGATGGCATCGACCAGGGTCACCGGCCCGTGGCCGTCGTGATCCCAGCACCAGATTCTCGTGTTGCCGAGCTTGTAATATCCGGGACAGATGACGGCTTCGGCGCTGTCGATCTGATGTTCGAGGATTCCCAGGGCAATCAGCGGCTTGATGATAGAGCCCGGCATAAAGCTCGCCGCCAGCGCCCGGTTGAGGAGCGGGTTGTTCGCCCGGTCGGCGGCAAGCGCTGAATATCGACTGCGCGCTGTGTTCAAGTCGTAGCTCGGGGCGGACACCAGCGCCGTTACGGCGCCGGTGCCGCATGCCAGCACGACGATCGCCCCGCGCTTCCCTTCCATCAGCGACTGGGCGATACGCTGTGCCCGGCTGTCGACCGTCAGCATCAGATCTGCGCCCGGCATGGCCGGTTGCGAAGCGGTCACTTCCTCATGGAAGAAGCCTCTACAGTCTACCCTTACGAGCCGGGCACCGCCTTTGCCGCGCAAAAGATCATCGTAAACACTTTCGAGGGCGGCGACGTCGATTGCCGGCGGTTGCCCGCGCCGACCGGTCAACTCGGGCATGAAGTACGCGTACTCGTTGCGATCGTCTTCGAATGCCGGATCTCGGGGACCGACGAAACCGAGAATATGAGCGCCGACCTCGCCGTGGGGATAGAGACGATTCTGATCGGTCGTAATCTCCATGCCCTGGACGCCTGGGAATTCCTCGTACAGCCGGGCCAATTCCTGCTCTGTCAGGTCGGCGCCTGCACGAAACGGCAAGGCCGGATACACGCGGATATGCCGCTTGATCTGATCCAGGGTGATGTCGTTGCCGCGACCGATGATTCGTGCCACCCGCTCGATTTGCTCGAACGTGAAGGCTACCGTGCTTTTTCTCTCACCCCGTGCGGGCTGTTTCAGCTCGTGGACATGAAACAGCACGTCGTAGGACGGGCTGTTGTCGGCCAGGGCGACGCCGTTGCGGTCAAAGATCCGGCCGCGGATGGCGGGGATTCGCACGCGGCGAATGCTCTGCTGCGAAATCTTCTCTCGATGACTGCCGCCGATTCGTACTTGTTCGTACCATAAGCGGGCGATCAGGAGTACCGGCAAGGCGGCGAAGCAGATCATGAGAAACAGCAGCCGCGGCGTCATTCCCCGATATATCTGGTCAATGGTCATTTGTGATTCGAATCGGTGGCCATAGTCGTCAACCGCGGCGCAAGCGGGTTCTCTGGCGATAGGTACCTTCGTCAATCAGGTGGGATACCGCGTCGAGTGACAGTACTAAAAGTGGAAAGATGACGATGGAAATGAACACGCTCCCAGCAAGGATGAGCAGGGCCTGCCGAATTGGCAGATGAGTAGATGGCGGGCCTAATCCGCCGGTTTCGAAGACAAGAAAAAATGATGCATAACAGAGGCCGAGGACGATGCCCGGAAGGACCTGATGGGTCAAAAACCGCCGGTCACCGTAGCGTCGCCAGGCACATCCCAGGATGCTGGGCACAGTAAGCAACGGCAGGATCGTCATTTGGCGACCCAGAACGATTTCCGAAACGACACAGACAACGGCGCCGCACATCAGGCCGTGGCGCCAGCCGTGGCTCACCGTGAGATAGAAGCAAAGAAAGAACGGCCCCGCGAAAAAGATCCCGAGGTTGCTCGCCATGATCTCCATCAGGACGATGAGAAAGACGGTCAGTATGAGCCAACAGAATCGAGTCATGGGGTAAGAGATGCTGGAGCTTGCTCACGCGCCCAATCTCAGGAGGACGGGCGAAAGAGTTTCTTGATCGCCTGTGTATAGGGCGGCTGCAGAATACCACGCTCGGTGATGATCCCGGTTATGAGGTCGCGGGGCGTCACGTCGAATGCGGGGTTGTATATTCCGACGTCGTCGGGTGCGGTGCGACGACCGAAACCGCAGGCGATTTCGGCGGCGTCGCGCTGTTCGATTGGGATGTCCTTTCCGGAGGGGGTGGCAGGGTCTATAGTAGAGTACGGCGCGGCGACATAAAACGGCACGCCATGGAACTTGGCGAGGACGGCGACCCCGTATGTACCGATCTTATTGGCGACGTCGCCGTTGGCGGCAATTCGGTCGGCGCCGACGATTACCAGATCGATCCGGTCTTCCTGCATGAGCTGCGCGGCCATGCTGTCGCAGACCGTTGTGACGTCGACACCGGCGCGTTGCAACTCCCAGGCGGTTAAGCGCGATCCTTGCAGAAGCGGCCGCGTTTCATCGGCGTAGACGTGGGGCGACAGCCCGGACTCGAACGCCAGATACACCGGCGACAACGCGGTGCCGTAATCACCGGTCGCCAGAGCGCCGGCGTTGCAGTGGGTGAGAACACCGGTGTCCGGTCCGAAGAGTTGCAGGCCATGTTCGCCGATCTGCCGGCACATGGCAATGTCTTCACGAAGGATCGCCTCGGCCTCCTGCAAGAGACGCAGGCGAAGGTTGTCGATGCCGGCCTCGTCACTCGATTGTTGGGCAATACAGTCGACGCAACGTTCCAGGGCCCAGCTCAGATTGACGGCGGTTGGTCGGGCGGCGGCCAGAAATGCCGCATTTTTCCGGAGGTCATCGAGAAGTTCCGTTGCTGTGGCATAGGTCCGGTGCTGGACGGAGGCTGCCAGGCCGAAAGCGGCCGCGATACCGATTGCCGGCGCACCGCGAACGACCAGCCGGCGAATACAATCATAGATTTCGTTTATCTCATCGGTTTCGACATAAACGAGTTCTTCCGGCAGCCGCGTCTGGTCGATCATTCGCAATTGTCCGGGCAACGGCGCCTTGCCGAGCGGCTTCCACCGGACTGTATCAAGCATCTGGACGTCCCTGATTTCAGTTCTGCGGGCGGTGACCGTAGGGTACGTTTAGCGTTCTCGACTTTCAGGATAGACGCAGATCATCGGCATAGCTGCCGCCGGAAGAAATGCCTCCGTGATCTCCGTGGTAAAAAGACCTCTTCCGGCGGCAGTGCAACCAGCCCAATCCCACGCTAAACGTGTACGCTGCAGACACCATTTAGATTACCCGATTATTTGGAAATGTAAACCGGTGTTAGTCGTTGATTAGTAAAGAATCAGTGACCCCGATCACGTGGCTTCGGACCTTTCACGTTTATATTTAGGGTAATCAAATCTCTGCGGCTGATGGGTTCACTGTACCTTTACCAACGTCTATGGCATCGTTTGGTTGATGATGACTCGGAACCATTGATGAGCGACGACGGCAACACCAGTATAATGCATGTACATAATCTGCACGTCGGCTATGGTGACACGGAGATCCTTCACGGTATTGATCTGGAGATCAGTACCGGCAACTGGGATGCTTACCGAGGCCGAACGGTTCGGCAAAAACAACGACCCTGAAAGTTCTTATGGAACAGTTCGAGCCGTTTTCCGGTGTCGCGGAAATCGATGAGTGCGGATGTTTTGCCGCGAGTCAGGAGCTGAAACGGTTGGTTGGCTATCTGCCGGAAGAGACATACACGTACGGCGAGCTGACCGGGCTCGAGCATTTACGGTTTGCAGGCGACATGCACGAAATCCCCGGTGACCGGCTACGAGCCCGGATCGATGGCAGGCTTGGACGGTTCGACCTGAAAGAGGCGGCGAACCAGATTGTCCGCG
>CAUZRT010000049.1:0-13664 GCA_963582235.1 Lentisphaeria bacterium | reverse complement strand
CCGAACTTTCTGAAGGTGGTATGTCGGCGTTTGAGCGCCAACAATATATGCATGAAGCGATGATTGGCGTTTTTTGGACCGCACAGCAAACGAATCTGCATATCGAGCGCGTCAGTTTTCTCGTCCTCTCTGCACATGAACCGATATTCCAATCACATGACGCTGCCGCAAGTCTGATGTTTAAGCTCGCAAACCGTGAAAAAATAATCGAAGTTGCCCTGCGGGCGCCGACCGAAGAAGACAAAATGTCGGAGCTGACGCAGGCTCAGCGCGCCCGCTGGCACCATCTGCAGGACCGGGCCAAAAAAGCGCAGGCGCAGACTGAATCGGAACGTTATAAGATTACGCAGAAGGATATGCTGACGAATGCCACGATTACCGGCACGCTGAAGAAAAACGTCGGTGAGTTCCGGCACAAGATCGAGCGACATATAGTGGTCGCGGAAAAGGCCAAAGAAGCTCTGGTCGCGGGCGTTTTTTGCATGGCAAACAGTTACTTCCGTTATACCAATCCAACGCTCATTACGATGTTCGAACGGCAGATGTTTATGAACTGGGCCATGCACTCCGCTTACAAGCGGGCCAAGAAGGCTGACCGCGGCATCGGCCGCGAGATGGAAGGCGCAATGCAGATTTCGCTCGGGCCGGTCTTTCACGCACATTTCTCGGCGAATTCCATCATGCATTTCACATCATCCGGCAGTTTGCATCCGGAGCAGCAGCGGCACCTGCAGGAGTTGACGACGGCGTACACTCAAGCTCTGCCCCACCGCGTGACCGACGGATGACCGGCAATGCCGAATCCCGATTGAATCGCACCATTGCCGGATACCCACCTTTCCACTTTCCAGCCGCCATCCGGGTTGCCGGCGGCCATACAGTTTCTTTGAGCTCACCCGCGCCGAGCAGGCAAATGCATTCACCACTTGTCACGGCGTAGTCCGCAGGACGAAGGCAGATCCCCCAGTCCCAAATCCCCAGTCCCAAATTTTAACCGACGTAGCTACCTGAGCGAAGTCGGTCCCAAGTCACCCCTCCACCTACTTCACCAGCCGCGTCCGCGGATAGGCGGCATACCATCCGAACCAGAATGCCCGATGCGCAGGCAGACGGGCCAGGCGCCGGCCGTCGCGACCGGTCAGCGCATCCTCACTCACGATCCACGATGCGCCTTCGGCATCGACCGCCGTCCAGCCTTGATCCCACGCCTTGAACCGGACGCCGTGCGCTTCATAGACCCGAGAAGCACCGGATCGGTCGGTCAGCATGACAAGGCGAATCTGTCCAACGGCGTCGTGATACACTGGATTCGCACGGAGAAAGGCGGTCGTGATTGCCAATGTGTCGTCGGGATATTCGGCGAAGACAAGCCCCAGCACCTCAGCCTTGTTCTTCAGCCGGTCATCGGTTTCAGGAACAATGAACATCAACTCGTCCGTGGCAAAGTACTCACGATACGCCGCGCCTTCCGAATAATCCCGCTGATGCCCGGTCCGCAGCGACAACACGCGCGAATCCGGGTGGCGCGACCGCCATTCGCCCCATGTCGTCGTTACCACGCTGAGGCGTTCCAAGGCGATGCCCGTCGCCGCCAGCGGCCCGATGACCGGCCGGCCCCGAAGGGTGCTCCATAAGGACTGCGTGGCCTGATCGTACATCAGCTTGTTGGAACGATAGAGAAAAGCGCTGGTGCCCAGTTCGTGGTTGACGCCGTGGTCCTCGGTTTTGTAAAGGATCATGCTACCGCACAGTGCACAGAAGACGCCGGCCACCGGCACGCCGCCGACTTCATCGACGAACATCTCATGCCAGCCCATGATCCGTTTCGGATAGGCGCGGGCATCGCCGTTGACTTCAATTCCGAATACGATGTTGTCGTCGGCAAGGTACGTTGCGTCGGCAGCCGCCAACATCAGCGGCCGTCGCAATGGCGGGATGCCATCCTGCGCAATGCCGCCCCAGCGAACTTCGTCGAGACGGATCGTTGCCGGCCGCGCACTACTGAAGTATGCCCGGAATCGTGGATCGATCAAGCCGTAAAGATTGGCCTTGAAATCAGCATACAGCGGGTGCGGCTCGTAATCCTGGTCCCAGATCCAGTCGTACCACTTATCCAAGTCGAGGCCAAAGGACTGTCCTGTCCTCGAGACGAGCAATTGAACGAGACTGCCGGCAAAGGCGTGTTCGCGAATCATAAAAATCGTCTCGACCACCATGGGCGTAAAGCTGCTCTGCCACTGTTCGTCGATATAGGCAAGCGACCGCTGCCGAGACGGATTGCTGCCGACCAAGATCTGATGAAACTGTTCGATGACCGTCGCCGGATCAGCCGCCGATGGCTCGTCCGGAAGCTGCGGAGTCCGCAGCGCCGCAGCCACGAACCACCAGCAAGCGGCAACGGCAGGCAGGATGACCGCTGTGGTAATGACAAATGACACGTCGGTTCTGCGAATCACGTTTCACTCCTCGTCAGATATCGGATGATATGGTGAACGGTTGCAGCGACTCCGCGTGCCCCGCATCTCATGGAATCTCGGGACACGCGGAGGATCGGGGAATCGTCGCGTCAGTCGAAGCGGGAAAATCCCCAGTGAACCCATTTCCGCATTCAAAAATAACCAGGTTGGCGGAAAATGCACGTGTCTCTTGTAACCGCAGGAAGACCTCCATAGACTAAGGGAAACATTGACGAATCGCCGGCGGTGTACGCCGCCGGCGGCTACTATTACCCGGAGAGGTTTTGCCTTGAGCCGAGTGTCGCTAGCCCCGCGATTCATAGCCGGACTGAGGCATGAACGGACAACCCGAATTTCTCGAGTGCGTCCGCCACCTCGCGGTGCGATTCCTCTGTTACGAATGGAGACTTTACCGCCGGACCCGCCCCTCGAGGGCGAGCGTCCCCGAACACCTGAAACCCAAATCCAAGTTTCTCGGGAGGTACCAAAATGAAGGTTCGTAAAGCATTTGCAATGACTGTAAAGCCCGGACAGGAAGCGGAGTACGAACGCCGGCATCAACCGATCTGGCCGGAGTTGGAGGAGGTCCTGAAATCACACGGCGTCCACAACTACTCGATATTTTTGCACCCGCAGACGCGACAACTTTTTGCCTATGTCGAGATCGACGACGAGTTGCGTTGGAACGCCATTGCCGAGACTGAGGTCTGCAAGAAATGGTGGGCGTACATGGGCGACATCATGCCGTCGAACCCCGACAACAGCCCCGTGTGTCTCGATCTGCCTGAAGTCTTTCACATCGACTGACCCTCATCGAATTGCGGAATGTTGAAGCGTAACAGTCACGACGCGGACAATCACGGCAGGTAACGCCAGACGACACCGAGCCTGAAATTCGGCCGTGTACGGCAGATCCGGTAGACCTCGAGGGAGGCATTTATGCGACCGTGTGACATCGGTTCCTCGGATTCAGACTGCTGAAGACGAGGAAGAGACAAGTCCAAATGGTAAGGCGCGGTTCACTCGCGAGGTCACGGAGACACCACCGCCAAACGGACAACGAAAATCGCGAGGTTATTTTCACGCGAGCCCTGAGCATCGGCAAAAAAACACATCCCCCAGGAGGCAGATCATGAAACCGGCAACAGCAGTTCAAAACTCGTGTCAAGGGAAACGAGCGTTCACGTCGATTAAATGGATCGGCCTACTTACCAGTGCGCTACTTCTTGGCATTGTCTTCCAGGGGTCGGTGATATATGTCATTCAAATTCGCTCGAAACTCCAGACACTGTCGGCTCCGTTGGAGAAGAATCCTGTTTACGCTCACACGATTCAGGGGCAATCCAACAAGTAACACGCGCGGATACTGTCCCTGGTCAGTGTGCCGGAAACGGCGTCGACTGCGCCGATGAGCGATCACAGCCGCGCCGACATCACCTTGAAAAAGTGGGAGGCGCTCCTTGTACCATAACTGGCAGGATTTAGAGGCAGCGGACAAAGATCGGCCAGGTAACCGTTTTTTGGCGATTAAACGAGAATTTCGCCGGCTCAATCAGGCATGGAACCAGATCACATTACTGGTCCGTTCGGGCAGGAGCGGTGAAGCCGCGGAAGTCCCCAGCTATGGTAAGAGCATATTTCTTGCTTCCCATATCAGTGCTCAGGAAGCAGAACTTGCCCACATAAAGTACGAGGCTGAAAGCCGGTTGTTCAACATTAATCATCTGATCCGCCTGATCATTTGAGCTTTATGTTGCGCCCTACATAAAACGCCAATCGGCCGTCCAGCTTACCCAAATTGCTTACGAGTGTTCCACTCGTATCCACGTAAATCTGCCGGCTTCGACCACAAGCCGGCATCTTCCAAAGCAACGGTCGACTGAAGCGGCCGCACGCTGCAGCATTGGCAACTGAAGAAAATCAAAGTTATTGTTTCTCTCGGATGCGACATCGTTCTTTAATCTTTTCAGTTGCGGTGCTATGCACATACTTCGTTGCCCGCTCCGCTGACGCTGCGGCGGCGACCGATCCCGCCGCAGCGATCGCGGCCGGTGCCCGCGCGTCCGTTGTGGTGATTACCGTGACCGGCCGTCAAGGAGAACCGGAAGGCCTGGGCACCGGGTTTGTCATCTCGTCGGATGGCCTCATCGCCACCAATCTCCATGTGATCGGCGAAGCGCGACCGATTGTCGTCGAACTTGCCGACGGCCGGAGGTTTGACGTTACCCATGTCCATGCGTCCGACCGTTTCCTCGATCTGGCGCTGGTACGGGTCGATGCCGTCGATCTGGCGCCGCTGCCGCTCGGCGATTCGGAGAGTCTGCGGGACGGGCAACCCGTCATCGCCCTTGGAAATCCCCATGGCCTGCGGCACAGCGTGGTCGCCGGCGTCATTTCGGCCGTCCGTGAAATCGATAACGTACCGATGATCCAGCTCGCCATGCCAGTCGAGACAGGTAACAGCGGCGGGCCGCTGCTGGACCGCGACGGACGCGTCCAGGGCATCCTCACACTGAAGTCCGCGATCTCCCACAACCTCGGCTTCGCAATGACCGCCAATTCTCTCAAGGCACTGCTCGACAAGCCGAATCCGATCCCCATGTCACGTTGGCTGACGATCGGCAGGCTCGATCCAAATCGCTGGACACCCTTGCCCGGCGCCACGTGGCGACAACGTGCCGGCCGTGTTGTCGTTGAAGAACACAGCGGCTGGTCACGATCACTCTGCCTGTCTGCAATCGAGACACGGGATGCTCCATACGAAATTGCCGTTGCTATCCGAACCGACATTGACAGTGTTGCCGGCCTCGCCTTCTACGCCGATACGGAAAAGTGTTACGGATTCCTGGCAGCCGGTGAGGAGGGCCGTCTGGTCCGTTTCGATGGTGCGCATCCGTTTTCATGGACGGTCCTGGAGAAATCGCCGAGCCCGCACTACCGCCACGGTCATTGGAACAGGCTTAAGGTCGGTCTTGGCAACGGTACATTACGTTGTTTTCTCAACGGTCATCAATTGCTCGAGTCCAACGACACGGCATGGACCGGAGGCCGGGCCGGCTTGATTCGTTATGGTTCCGGCCGTACAGAATTCACGGACTTCCAGATGGCCGCCTCAATCGTCGACAACCAACCGGCGCCGGCGCTGGTGTCGAAAATCGATGAACTGATCAAGGAAACACCCGGCCCCACGGACACGGATCTGATTGAGACTTTGCTGCCGAATGCGGCGGCCGGCGTAAAGGTCCTGCGGGATCGGGCCCGGCAGCGTGAGTACGAGGCGGCACAGCTGCACCAGTTAGCTTCACTACTGCATGCGCGCCCCATGTGCAGGCGGAACTGGTGACTGTCCTGGTGGAGAAAGAGGCCACCGTCGACCTGCTGCACGCGGCGTTGCTGGTGGCAAAGCTGGACAATGAGGAGCTCGATGTCGCGGCCTATCGTATGGAGGTCGAACGTATGGCACGCGAAATAGATCAGAGTCTGCCGGCGGCCGCGGGAGAGTCAGCCAGATTGACGACACTCACGGGATACCTGTTTGCCGAAAACGGTTTCCACGGCAGCCGTACGGACTATTACAATCCGTCGAATAGTTATCTGAATGAAGTAATCGACGACCGCGAAGGGCTACCCATCACACTTTCCGTTCTGTTCATGGAAATCGGGCGGCGATTGGGCTTGAACATTGTCGGTGTCGGCATGCCCGGGCATTTCGTCGTCCGGCATATCCCAGCGAACGGGGAAGGTCAATTGATCGATGTCTTCAACGGCGGCAAGCCGATTCCCCGTGGTGATGCCGCCCGCATCGTCCGGTCGATCACAGGTTCGCCGTTGCGCGACGAGCATCTGGAGACAACGGACAAGCGTGCGATCATCGTTCGCATGCTGCGAAATTTGTTGGGGATCGCTGATGCCACCACGGTCGACAGTGACCGGGTCATACGTTATCTCGACACGATTCTCGCCATCTCCACCGGATCAGGAACGAGAGCGCCGAATGCGCGATTTTCAACGTCAACTTCGCCATTGAATATCCAAATTTGTACAAAATGACTCGGACGTTACCTTTCTATCAATCAGTACTAATAGTCGACCCCGCCGTCTGGGGGGGGTCGACTATTACAGGAGACATGTCATGTACATCGAGATTCGTTACTGCAGTTCTTGAAACTACGAGCCCACCGCTGCCAGTTTGGCAGACGAATTGAAGAAAGAATTCGATGTGGAAGCAAAGCTGGTTGCCGAAAGCGGCGGCATCTTTGATGTCATCGTTGACGGGAACATGGTTTACTCCAAGTTCGAAACGGGACGATTTCCGGACCCCGGCGAGGTGACCCGAAAAATCCGCGGCTGAGGATTGAGAAGAAAACCCAGCGTTCGGATTGATCACCGTACGGGATTCCCTCGACCCGACAGCACCGTCGGTTGCAGGCCGGGTATCTCCGGATCGGCCGGGAAATAGGGGCGCCGAAGGCTTTTGAACTTCACGTGGCGAAGCGTGGCCGGTGTCGGGCCAGGCGTATCGAGAATGATCATTTCCCGGGCGATGTCGCCGTACGGCTGGCGGTAGTTCATCGGATTCTTGGCGACGACGAATCTGGCCGTTGACGCGTCCAGGCCGACCGACTGAAACTGTTCGTCGGCCCAGTCGTAGGTGCCATAAGTCGTGATCAGCACATGTACGGAGCCAATCGCCAGTACAGCTGATTGGCCCATTGCCGCGCGCAGCCCTTCCCATTGCCCACCGGTGTAGGTGAAATACCCGTCACTGAGCCGCACCACGCGACCGGTGAAGGTGCGTGTCGGGCCCCATTGCGGATCAAGCTTGTGACCCAGTGCGACCGTGATCTCGACATCTTCGCCGGCAGCGTGACATGCCTGGGCGGCCTCCGGGTCGACGACCGGAACGAGCGATAATTCGTTGACTCGACTGTCAACCAGAGCCGCAAGGGAGGCGATGCTGTCACCAGCGGCGCCGCCGCCGCTGCAGTCTGCGGTTTCTACCAGGATCACCGGGCCGCCCTCGATGGTCAACCCCTCGGCAATGGCTTCTTCCGGTGTCCAGACTTCCGGCTCGAGATCATGGCGGCGCTGCCAATATCGCATGGCGATATCGTGCGCCAGAGCAGCCGCCGTGTCGACGTCATCGTCGGTAACCACCAGTCCGCCGCTGCCCATGTCCGGCACATCCATATACGGATGAATCAGAATTAGGCTCGTGCTCAGAACGCCCGGTTGCTGTTCCAAGGATTTGGTAAAACGCATCAAGTCAGCAAACGGATCGTCACCTTCCGTGCCGCCGTTAATGGCACTGGTGATTACCGGCACCTTACCCATCGCCATGGTCGGCCGGCACCTACCCTCGAGTATGTCCAGCAGCAGATTCGTCGCGCGCCGGCCGGTGCTGTATTGATCGACGTGCGGATAGGTTTCCCATGCCAGCAATGCGTCGGCATAGGCAACCATCTCGGCGGTGACATTGGCGTGCAGATCCAGCGTTGCCACAACCGGCACGTCGGGGCCGACCATGTCACGGACGGCATGGATCATGTCGCCGTCCGGATCGTCAACATCCTCCGCCAGCGCCGCGCCGTGGAGCGGCATCAGCACGCCGTCCACCGGCAGCGACCGCGCCAGCCGCTCGAGCAGTTCGCCCCGTAGCTGCCGGTAGCAGTGGCCGGTCACCGGCCCGCCCGCACAGGCCGACGCATAAATCAGGGGCACTGCTGCGCCGCCGCGATCACCGAGGGCCGCGAGCATCCCGCCCACAACACTCGTAGTCATCTGCCGCATGTCGTCGCCGCGAAACAGCTCGTACTGCTCGAACCGCGCCATGTCATTGGGTAGGCCGCCGAAGTGGTTGCACTCGACGAGAATCCCGCCGATCGCAACACGATACTTGCGCTCTGTCATAATAGTTTCCCCAATTCAGGCCTGAACAAAAATCCCTCGGCGGAGGCCCGCCGTTGCTCCAAGGGGGCCACGGGCGGCGGCGACAACGCTTTGGAAATCCGCGATGGCACGGTATCTTCCGATCGGTCAACGATCTGAATACAGAGATGCAAATGAACAATGCAAAAATATCGAAATGAAGACTGGTGTATGCCGTTCGACATGCCGGCTTATCCGATGCCGTCGGCCTACTACCGCGATACGCTGTTTCAACTCGTTACACGACGGACAAATTGTGCAAAAGGCCTGGCGTCGTCAGTTACCGGCCGACAATGGGCGGAGAATTCCGGCGTTCGGAACCCAGAAAATTACTCGGCGCGTTCTACCAGGAGTGTGACCACACCCCGGACCGCGGTGAAGTCGTTCTGGACTACCTCGAGGAACTGTGAGTAAGACGTATGGCGTACATCAGGTTTTCGAGCCCACCCTCCGGATCCTAGCAGGCATCGCCTTCCTCATCGGTCGCCCATTTGTGCAACCACCATTTCGACGAACAACACGAGGTTAGTTTCTCGGGAACCTCCAGTTTTCCTCCTGAGGCGAATTTCCCCGCCATGGGCGGTCAGGCAGCTACGCTCCAACAAGTTTCCAGTCTCCAGTCTCCAGTTTCCAATTTCCAACATCCATTCCTCATCCCCCATTCACTATCTCCCCGATCCCCGCACGACAGGCATCCTTCAGTTGCTCCAAGCTGCCGCGATCATAGGGTGTCTGCCAAACCGGGTAAATGTCGAGATCATACATTTCGACCGGCGGAAAATAACCGCCCCAGCCGTTCACGAGATTCATGACGATAATCGTGTAGTCCGGAAACGCTGCGCGCAGCGTTGTCTGCAATACCGAGTACGGTTCGCCGGGCACGCCGATCCAGATTGAATCGCCAAGCCGCCACAGCCAGACATGGCTGACATGCAGCTCGCCCGCGCATATCTCACGCACCAGCTTCAGCTTGCGCTCGAGCCGTTCGATCTGAAACCGGTCGGTAGTGGTTGCCAGCTCCTTCTCCACATCCCCAACGGTTGGATAATCGGCCTTGATCCGGTACTCGACAGTGATGCACTTTGAAAGCATCACATCGGACGGCTGCCGTTCCTCTCGCCGCCACGTCGCCAACAGCGCACCTGATTCGATGGTTCGGTCATAGGCGAGTGCCTGGCCGGCGGGCAGCATGCTCTCGAGCACAGTCATGACGGCAAAACCCAGTTGCCGCCCATTCTTCTCCGCGATCTCGACCGCCCCGACGTGTGACTCGATGGCGCCGAGCTCGCCACAGGCGCCCAGCATGAAGAGGCACGGCGCATCGGCGGTGTTGTCTTCCACCACCTCGCGCATGGCGCCGATATAATCCGGTGATATGAGTCGATTGCTCCAGGCAAGTGTGGTCGGATGACAGGCATAGTTCACCAATGTCCCGATGGTCCTGCCGTCGGCGTTCGCGATTCGTCCCACAAGGACCGTGTCGTCAGCGGTGCCGGCAGCATTGAAACCGGTCAGATAGCGATCACCGTTGGGGTCGGGTAGGTCCCGATTCGCAGCGAGGCTGCACCGGCCTACGGCCCAGGTGATGGTCGCCGGCGCCAGGTTGGCGATAGCATGACGGACGGCTGTGACAATCCGGTCGGTAAACATTGCGAAGTACGCAGCCAGCAGCTCGCCGCCCGGCCGCTCGATGTTCTCCGGCGACAGGATCGGGCCGGCATGGGTGTGCGAAAGATTGATGATGAGATTCGCCGGCGGCAGGTCAAGCGCGTCCAGGACAACCGAGCGAACCGCCCATTCATCTGCATCGCATCGAAACCAGCCCGCATCGGCGGCAACGAAGACAAGCGTTTCGGTCGCGCCCGCGTCTTGGATCGCCATTGCCGCGGCGTAAAGCGACCGATGAATGCCGTCCGCATTGTCCGACTCCGCGGCACCCCAGTTGCGGTGGTATATTGTCGGCGGCGGCGTGATATCGGTACGGGCGATGCCGACGCGGCCGCCAAAGGCATGCGGAACGTAATGGTAAGGATCCGGTGCTTTCACATGTTCTTCTACTGTTGGTGGCTGACCGAGACCCCGACTCGCGGGGACGCTCGTCCTCCAGCCGGCAGGGCAACCCCTTGGACTTCGAGTCTGGAGGGCGAGCGTCCCCGCGAGCCACTGCCCCGGAAACAGGGTTTTCGTTCAGCCACTGGTTACGCGGCTTCGCCGGGGCTTTTCCACGACTCGTAATGGATTCATTCGTAATCGCTCTGTATCCGAACATCGATTACGAATTGATCGATTACGAGTGAAGTGCTGCCGCGTCTCAAATAACATATTCCGACACGATCGAGTTGTCCCGCGCTCAATCTTGAACGCGTGGACAATGACTGGCGCTTTCATTGCCGCCGGTCACGATGTAGAATATCGCAATGGCGAAATCAGACCAGATCAACTTCGACGTCATTGTCGTCGGGCTCGGCGCCATGGGCAGCGGCATCGCGTTTCAGATAGCACGCAGCGGCCGGCGTATCCTCGGCCTCGATCGCTATCGACCGCCGCATGCCCACGGGTCGAGCCACGGGCACACGCGGGTTATCCGTCACGCTTACGCGGAGGACGAACGGTATATTCCCTATGTGCGGCGGGCGCACGATTGCTGGCTCGAACTCGAGCGAGACAGCGGCGAAACGCTGTTTATCGAAACCGGTATCGTGCTCATGGGCGATCCGCAATCTGATTTTATCAAAGGCAGTTGTGCCGGCGCGGATCGCCACGGAATCGAATACGAGCGCCTCGACCGCGAGACGATCAGCCGACGTTGGCCGGCTCTCAGGACCGACCCGGGCATGTGCGGCGTGTGGGAGCCCGCCGCCGGCGTCCTCCGTGTTGAACCGTGCATCGAGACGTTGCTCGCGGCGGCCGTCAATCACGGCGCCGTGCTGAACTTCAATGAGGTAGTCGAGACATGGTCCGCTGCCGCCGATGGTGTCGAAGTCCGGGCCGCTGGCGGCACTTACCGTGCCGACAGCCTGGTCATCGCCGCCGGACCATGGTGCCGCTCACTTCTGCCCGACCTGGATCTGCCGTTGTCGGTGGAACGCCAGGTACAGCTGTGGTTCGAGCCGGCAGCCAATCCACAGCTGTTCACCCTCGAGCGCTGTCCGATTTACGCCTGGAAACATGGTGAGGGCGGGGTTTTCTACGGCTTCCCCGATCTCGGGCACGGCGTCAAAGTCGCCCACCATCACGGCGGTGCTGCAACCGATCCGGACGAACTGACGCGCGAGATCAACGGCGACGATATCAGCAGTGTCCGGTGTCTGCTCAAACGATTGCTGCCGGATGCAAACGGGACGCTCAAGGATCATGATGTCTGCATGTATACCAATACACCGGACCTGAACTTCCTGATCGATCGGCATCCCGAATTCCCCCACGTACTGATCGTGGGTGGCTGCTCGGGGCACGGGTTCAAGTTCGCTCCGGTAGTGGGCGAAATCGTCCGGGACCTGCTGGCGGATGAAAGCAACGATTCGGGACTGGAAATGTTTTCCCTGAGCCGATTGCTGCAATGACGCTGTTCAGTGTCGGAATGCCGCATCGCCATCGCATGAACGGCATTCGCGATATTCAGACAACCACCTGCCCGTCCATCGAGCCGATGTCGATATTCAGCTCCTCGCGCCGTGCGGTGCGCACAATCCTGCCGTCCTGCATCCAGACGACGCGGTCCGAGGCGGCCAGCATCTTGTGATCGTGAGTGGCACAGATGACGGTGGCCCCCACCCGCTGCTGCAGTTTTTTCAGTAACGCCAGGATCTCCTCGCCGGTGCGCAAATCGAGGTTACCGGTCGGTTCGTCGGCAAGAATGACCGTCGGCCTGTTGACCAGTGCCCTGGCGATGGCCACCCGCTGCTGCTGACCGCCGGAAAGTTCCGCGGGGCGATGGTACAGGCGATCGCTCAGACCGACCTGGCAGAGGACGTCTTCGGCCCGTGCCCATGCGTTTGTTTCGCTAACGCCTGAAAAGATCAGCGGCAGGCTTACATTGCCCACCGCCGTCTCCGTGAGAATGAGGTTGAAGGACTGAAAGACGTAACCAATCCTGTTGCTCCGCAGCCAGGCAAGTTTGGATGCCGACAGCCTGGCAATGTCTTCATCCTCGAGAAGGACGCTTCCGGCACTCGGACGGTCGAGACCGCCGATCATGTTGAATAACGTTGTTTTCCCACTCCCGGACGGCCCCATGATCGAGAGGTATTCACCGCGAATGATATCGAGATCAACGCCGTCCAGGGCCCGTACCTCTTCGCCCTCAAGGCGGTATATTCGCCGCACCCCTCGGAGCTTGATGATATGCTCGTTCGTCAACGAATGTCCCCGACCTTGATATTGACGTCACCGCTGTCCTCCACGCGCACACACGAGCCGTCGCGAAACCAGGCAATGCGGTCGGATACCGACAGCATTTTCATGTCGTGGGTGGCACTGACAATGGTGACACCCCGTTTCCTGCACAGCTCATGGAGGAGATGAATAATGTCTTCCCCGGTAGCGGCGTCGAGGTTGCCGGTGGGCTCGTCCGCCAGGATAATGGCTGGCTCATTGGCCAGGGCCCGGGCACAGGCGACCCGCTGCTGCTGGCCGCCGGAAAGCTGTGGCGGCTTGTGCTGAAGCCGGTTACCGAGGCCGACCGTGTCGAGAATGTCGGCAGCTTTAAGGCGGGCATCGTCCGACGACAACCCAGCGAACACCATCGGCAGCATCACATTTTCAATGCAGGTCATGACGGCGACCAGATTGAAGGACTGAAAAATGTAGCCGATCTTGCGGCAGCGCAGCCAGGCAAGCTCAACGGCATCGAGCTGCGCGACGTCCACTTCGTCAATGAACACCTTGCCAGAAGTCGGTTTGTCGAGACCGCCGATCATGTTGAAAAAGGTTGATTTACCGCTTCCCGATGGCCCCATGATTGAGAGGTATTCGCCGGCATAAATGTCCAGCGATATTCCCGCGAGGGCCACCGTTTCGCCGGCGGTCATGGAATAGACCTTGCGCAGGTCCCGGGCCGATACCACGGTCCGACGGAGGTTTTGCCCATCGATATCATCCAGCAGGGCCTGTACCGCTTGCGCATCGGGTTGTGCCATCTCCACACCTCCGTCCGCAACTTTTCGTGCGCATCACCGACAGTGTACTCGTCGCGCGTAAGCACGCGATGGTTCTCTTCTACCGTCGTTTCTGAGGTCTGACGTTCTGTATCGCGTGAGTCCGCCCGGCTGGCGGACTGAA
>CAUZRT010000048.1:0-13665 GCA_963582235.1 Lentisphaeria bacterium | reverse complement strand
GCCGGGCGCGCTCTCTGAGCTTCGAATTCCGCTCCGGCGTCAGGTGGGGTTCCAAATCGTCGAACGCCGGCTCCAAAATTGTTCGGATTCGCAGAAACACTTCATCGCGCGGGCCATAATGCTCCGCCACGGCTTTCTCCACCTCCGGGCGGATCGCAGCCTGTTGCTGCTCATCCAGTTTCAGTCGCCGGGACAGTCGCGCGACCATGAACGGCACCATTTTCTGCCGCCAGTTTCCGTGTCGGTGCTGGCGAATGGCACCTTCATCGAAATCGGCGATATTCATTTGGCTGATGACGGATTGCCGCGTTTCCATGAACTCGGCGATGGCGGTGCGAAGCGTGTCGCGGCTTTCCTTGACTAATATGGTGGCGATTTGACGCTTCTGGTCATCCTCAATATTGAGTTCTTCGAGCATGGCGTGAAAACCGCCGTGCCTGCCGCCTTGGCGGCCGGCCAGCCGGTTCGGCACCGGCCCGGCGACAAAGACTGAGGAGACCGATTGCGATTGCTGCGGCAACTTCTTTCGTGACAAAGCCTTTCTGGATGGGTCGCACTGCGACCGGATTTTGATTCCGTGATCTCGGCCAGCCACGATCACGCCTTAGGGACGGCCGCCGTAGCCGAGGGAAATCGTGGATGTGACGTTCCGGTACCGGTGCGACGAATGCAACAATGGCGTACGGCCAGTCGTCGCTTCGTCGTCTTCAACAGGTAATGTGGCTGTGGATCCCCTGAGGTTACATGCCAACGGGGAAAAAACGGAAATTCCGGTGTGAATCGGTAATTGGAACATTGTTCTCTCTTGCAGATACTGGTTCGGTTTGGTAATTTAGTCTCATGAAAAGCAAAGCAGAGTTACACGGTATTATTGATCAGATTTCCAGTGAAGAAAGCCCGGTCGGGATGGACGCCGTTTACGTGCATGCGATGATCATCGACAAACTCGCTGAGATCGAAGCGCGTTTGCAGGCGTTGGAAGACCGGATTGCCGTTGACGCAAGTGCGCGCGAGGATGGGTGAAAGATTGGCATGACGGCCCACCCCAGGCGTCGGTCGCGCGGATTGGTCAGACGGTAGCCCAGGCTGGGTATGTATTTGGCATGAAGCGACGCTGGTTGATGGACGGGCAGATACGGTCCGGAGAAGCCGGCGAGATACTGGAACTGAAGGGGGCCGCCGTGCCGCTGCACGGCGAGGCCGCAACGACCAGCGGTGACGCGGAGCATTTTTTGGCACCGGCAGTGTTGCAGGTTCCGTTGGTGCGCCTCGAGAAGTCCTGCCGGTTCTTTGGCTGCCCGCCGACGGATTGATGCGGGCACAGTTTAGTGTCGTGTCACGCGAATGATGACGAGTTGACTTGGACCGCTCCCGCATGCGGGACGAGAGCATCGACTTGCCCAAGTCAACGCACCTGATCATCAAAAATCGCCCTCGTCAACTCGCCATTATTCACGTGACACGACACTAGGACGTGCAAGTTGATCCAACGGATGGTCAGGCGCCGATCCGCCGCCGCGGCAGGCACGCAACGGATGGGTAAGGACCGTGCCGATTTGTGTCGCGTTTCTGCTAACGACCAAACCCCGGGCACCTCCGGCCGACATGGCTTCGCTCCCTTACACGGTCAGCATTCATCCAGCAGGGTCTTCACTGTTGCCGCCAATTCCACAAGGGAGCCAGGTTCCGTATCCAGATCCAGATCGGTTGCGTACACGACTTGCGGCTCATCGGTGATCATGCCATGTGAACCCTTGATTCGGGCGGGTTCCACTGAGGTATTGAACCACCGTCCGAAGAAAAGCTCGCACGGGTCGTATCCCGGTTTGTTGTGTATGTCCACATGCTCGGCATAATCCGGCGCCTGGCGGAGATCATGCCACCAGGGATACGCGAACCATGTGTTTGGCGCCGCAATGAGGATCCGATCGCCCGAGCGTCCGTGGTTTATCTGATACCGCTTTGCCCGGTCACCGTCGAGAATCTCGGCGACGCCGGCAACACCTTCGAAGAGGGCTCCCACCGTCTCCGCGGTCTTTTCGTCGGCACAGATGATGTGGGCGATCTGGTGATCGACCATCGCGAACGCCGGGCTTGTATGGAGGTCGGGGTACAGCATTCCCCGAACCTCCCGCAGGCGGAGCAGGCCGTGTTCAGAGAGCAGTTGATTCGGCATAATCGCGCGGTCTACGGGCTGCATGGCGTAATCGCCAAAAGCGAGGACATCGTAGCCGTTCTGCCGTGCACTGCCTACAAGCGTCTCGAGCAAGCCCTTCAGCTCATTGTATGCCGTGCGGCCGCGTTCTGTATCGGGTCCGCTTTTCTGCAGCTCATAATCAAGATGCGGAAGGTAGGTCAGAAGCAAATCCGGCGCCCATTTGCTCTGCATCACCACGGTGGTCGCCTCGGTGATCCAGCGGCTGGATTTCACCGATGCCAAGGGCCCCCAATAATACATGAGATTGAAATCGCGGCCGATGTGTTCGAGAAGGTACGGCTGCAGTTCCGGCGGTCGTGAGAAGCAGTCCTGAATCATACCGCCGCCATGCTTGTGGATCGGTACCGGCGACAATACCAGATCGCTGTCGGGGCCGAGGCTTTGCTGCCAGAACAGCTGTCCTACAGTTTGTCCGCGGGAACGGAACCGCTCCCATATTCGCGCGCCGGCATACAGCCCCGACGACTGTTCCCAGAAAAGGGGCTTATGCAATTCCCGCAGGAAAATTCCATTAGCGACCATGCCATGACGACAGGCATATGCAGCAGTGCGAAAACTGGCCTGAACCGTACAAGTCACTGCCGGAAACACTGTCTGCATCGGCTGGAATCGCAACCCCGCGACGGTCATGGACGGTTCGACCTGGCGAAGAAATTCATACCCCAGTGCAGCGATCTGAATGACAAGGAGCCGGTTCATGGGTATGCCTAAATAACCTGATATCGATTCCCGATGCCCGCTTCCGAGTACATCGCGGCAGGGGCCTTGTGCCTGCCAGCGACGTGCCCGCCTCACCTTGCCCTGCCCCAGAGTCTTCGGGGAATGCGGATAACGTCCGTCATTTGAGACTTTCAAGGTATTCGTCGGATATGGGAACACCCAGGGAGCGTGCCTTCAATGCATCGCCGAGTGCCAATGCGTTGTTTGCCTTGCGCTTGTAGAGCAATGAGCGGTCGCGGTAAAACAAGCCTGTGTCCGGCCGCACTGAAATGGCCCGGTTGATCGCAGATTCGGCTTCGTCGAGGCGATCGAGTTCCATGAGATTCAGGGCACGAAGACTGAGAAAATTCGGATTCCCGGGCGCCAACTGCAATAAGCGGGCCGTATCGGCGAGGGCCGATTCGTATTTTTTGAGGTGGTAGTACGTCAGGGCACGATTGCTGTAGGCACTGTCGAAATATGAATCGAGCTGGATCGCCTTGGTAAAATCTCGGACCGCCGCTTCCAGTTTCTGCTGACTCGCATAGACGGCGCCCCGTGCCGAGTACACCGACGCCTCATCAGGCTTCAGCGACACAGCCTTTGCGTAGTCAGCAAGCGCACGCCCATACTCGTTTCTGGTGAAGTAGAGGTTGCCGCGATTCAGATAAACTCTGTGGTAGTTGGGATTGAGTTCGATGGTTTTGGTGTAATCGGCCAGGGCACCTTCCAGATCATCGAGTGATTTCCGGACGGTGCCGCGGTTGTTGTACAGGTCAAAGTTCTCCGGGGACATCTCGATCCCTTTGTTGTAAGCGGCCATCGCACCTTCCGGATCGCCTTCATCCTTACGTGCATTGCCGAGGTTTTTGTAAGCATCGGCCAGGAATGGATGATTGTTTGTCGCCCGCGTCTGTTTCGCAACAACATCGGAAAATAACGTGCGGCTGTCTTTCCAGACGGGAATACGATTGAATGTCAGGGTGGCCAAAACCAGAACGTAAGCAGCGGCCGCGACGGTTACCGGCCATCGGTGGTGCGGCCAGCGTCGAATCAGCCGGTGGACGACATAGGCAACGAGCAGGAACCAGCCGATGCAGGGCAGATAAACGTAGCGGTCCGCCATAATAGACGTTCGTACCCCCATAATCTGGATCAGAAACGGCAGACCGATGTTGACAAGATAGAAGAGAATTCCGAAGACCAAAGTCTTATCATCCTTCTTCCATGCCATAAACAAACCGTAAATCAGAGCCAGCGGCACAACCGGAGACAGGTACCAATAAAACGGGATGTCGCCCTTCATCGGATAGCAATACAGAAATGAGAGATCGGCCGGCAGAACGAGCTTCACGAGATAGGCGACGAAGGCACTGGTCGTAAAGATTATCTGGTGCATTGCGCTGTATGTCAAAGTCACAAACTGGGCACGTTCGGCCTCGGCAGGCGCCGTATTCAAGGTCACGATTCCGAAAATCAGTGCGATGACAAAAAAGGGGACTTTGTCCAGGAGCAACTTCCCCCCGGTCATCGCTCGGCCACGCGCATAGTCGATAAGAAACAAAGTGACCGCCAGGGAAACGGCTTGTTCTTTCGAAAAACAGGAGAGCAGAAAGAACATGACAGATAAGATATACCATCGGATTCGATCGGTATCGAGATACCGGACGTAGAACAGGAGCGCTGTCAAGAAAAAGAGCGTAAATGGTCCGAACTTCATGGAGGCCGCCAGCCAGGCCACCGACTCGACCTGCAGGCTATGAAACGCGAAGAGCGCCGCCACCAACAGGGCGTAATTCCGTTTTGGAAAGAGCACCCGTATCAATCGGTATACAAGCACGACGTTTGCCAGGTGAAACAGCAAGCTGACGAGTTTAAATCCCCAGGGCTGCAGGCCGAATAGGGTAAATTCGGCGCCCATGATCACCATCGCGACCGGCGTGTATTGTTGCATGTAAACATGAGTGAAAAGATGCCGGACATCTCGCGTGTTCATGTTGACGATGTAGGGATTCTTCGTGATATAGAGATCATCATCGTAGTTGAGAAAATCCAGCTTAAAGATGGGAAGGTAAACGACGAAGGTCAGCACCAGCACTACGCAGAGCCACAGAAGGCTGCGGCTCTGCGTGCGGTTACTCTTTCCCCGCCTGGCTGTCAGTTCTTCCCGCCTTCTTGGCTTGCGGCTCTTGCTTTCGGTCTTACTCAATTGCACACTGCGGCTTGTTGAGCGATGATTCCGTTGTGGTGGTGAGGCCAGCCGCGTCTCTGACGAAATACAGCGGTCGGGCCTTCGCTTGTAATAGAAGAGGCTTTTCGCGCTAAATCAAGATATCGATCCGGTTGCAGCCGTGCCGGATACCGCCGCCGACATTCGATTCGGATGTGATGCCGGCAGAGGCTGACATCCGCCTTGCCTCGATACGCTTGCCTCCCTATTTTACGGGACGTATCTTTACCGTAGCGGGGTTTTAATAGAGCGTCCGTCCGGCGTACCGCCGGTCAAGACATCGGAAAACATGCATGTTTGGCGGACGAGTAAAGTAGTCCTACCGTACGGTAGGACGCGGCAGTCCCCTCGATGCAGGCGACTCAGGACGCCCGCACGACGTGCGAGCACTACTTCGCTGCCGCTTGCATTTGTCCGTCAGCCAACGGATGACGGACAGCAAACCACTGTTTCAGCAAACGGAGTGGACATCCCGATTAAATGATCACGACACACCATGGCGCCATCGCGATATTGACCTTGCTGACGATCTGCGGACACGCTCAGGAACTGACACAGCGGTACGTCGTTGAACGGCACGGCAACCTTCACTGTAAGGCGCGTTGGGCGCCGGCTGCCGGCATTCGTTTCGCATTCGCGGGCGCGGCTGGGCAACAGCGAATCAAGGTCGAACTGAGCAAAACGTCGGCGCGTGCCGAGTTCGTTCCCGGTCGGCAGACACCCGGGCGTCGCATGGTCAGTGCCCAGTTCCACGCCGACGCCTTCCCGGATGACAAACGCAGTCAGACCAACGTGGTTATCAAATTCCGCCCGACATCGTGGACAATATATCTGGATCAGGCACAGGTGGCCGTGCTGCCGGCCGGGCTTCCCCTCCCGGTCATGGTACTGCAGGCCAAAGCCGACCTTCCGGATCCGGGAAATGAAGCGGTTCGCTTTCAGAAGATCGGTAACCAACGCTTCAAAGCCGATTTCATGATCGAGCAAGGCAGCCCCAATCCACTAGGGGGCATGGAGGCTCAATCGGGCATCTGGCGCGTCCATACAGTTCTGGATGATGCTCGTGAGCAGAACAGTTCAGACCGGCTCGATCGGCTGCCCCTGCATCCCGAGATGAGCGCGAATTTCTATAGTTTGAAGGGGCGTGAGGGCATCGTCACCCATGGCCATACGTTTAATGACAACTACAGTCTCTCGGCCGCCCTGCGGATCGCCCCCGGGGAAATGGGGCTCGTCTTTTACTACCGCTCGCTGTCGGATCATTACGCGTTCACTCTGCGTGTGCCGGACGATCCCCATGGGCTTTCGGATTTGCGGCTCTGGCGGGTAAACGGTCCGTTAGTGCCGCGCGTCATCGCCCTTCAGCCCGTCAGGCTCTTTCGCGATCAATGGGTAAAGCCGATGGTCCAGATCAGCGACAACCGCGTCCAATGCTTTCTCGACAATGTCAAAGTTATAGATGTCGAGGAACGCCTGCCCATCGGCGGGAAGTACGGCCTGTATGTCAAGGGCGATGAAGAAATCATCTTCGACGATCTGGAAATGAAATCGGTGTCGGATCTGGATCTGCGCAGTCCGTCAAAAATAAAATTCCATACGCATTCCGAACAGGGGCGGTTTTTCGATGACCTAGCGACAGAGACGGTGAAATCGGGGAGCGATGTCGCCCGCCTGCATCCGCCATCGTCATCGGAAGCGCAAACGCTCATCATCGGGTCGCCGACGGACAGGCCACACGTTTTTGCAGCCGACTTCATTCCCGAAGCCGCGGGCGGCGGGTTTGGACTGATATGCGGCTACCCAGGGCCCAGCGGCCCTCACATCCGTTTTCGCTATGAAATCGCGGGCGGTGCCGAGGCATTTTTCCTCGAGCAGGTGCTCGACGACGACATTCACGTACTGGACAATTGGCGACGGGCTTCACCATTGGCCGGAGCCGGCGCCCTGGATACGCCGCTCACGCTCATGGCAGACTCGACGACAGCGGGCGAGCTTCGATGTTATCGTAACGGCGAACTGGTTCTCCTGCATCGTCCGGAACGGGCGATGACAGGCGCTTCCGGTGTCTACATCGGGCCGGGAACAAAGACCGCCGTATTCAATCTCGCCTACCGCTCCGAACGTGAAGGTCTGTACCGGACCCGATCGGAAAAGAACCGCAGTTTCACGAGCGATCCGTTCATGCGCCACTGGTCGTCGCCCGAGGGGGATTGGGTGCATGTGGCGCCGCAAGACGCCTGGCACAAGAGCGATTTTTTTCGCCGTTTCATCCTGACCCTGCCGATCATCGAGGGTTCCACAGTCCATCTTGGCGTCCAGGAGGGCGCAGCGGATAGCACCTGCCGGTTGCGAGTGGCAAAGGGTGCAATACACCTCCTCCGGCCGCCGGGCGATACCGCGGCCGGCGGCTCGCTGGCCAGCGGACGGCTCGGCGGCGACCCCGCCGATGCAGGGACGGCGGCCAGGCCGCGACAATACAGCATTCACTACGAAGACTATTTCGTCTGGGTGACGGCGGGGAAGAAAACCATCATCAAGCATCGGCTGGCCGAACCGCTGATTGGCAGGCGTGTGCGCATCCAGGGCTTCACGTCGAGCCAACTCGTGGCCAGCGAGGTGATCCGTTACAATGTGAAAGACTATCTGTTCACCGAAGCGCCGTGCGACTGGATCCCGAACGGCGGGCGCTGGCAGGTGATTAATCGATTTCAGTGCGATCCGCGCTGGTCGCACATGAACGGTGAATCCGGCGACGGCATCGCGGCGATGTGGACCAAATACCGGTATCGCGGGGACTTCTGCGTCGAGCTCTATGCCGGTATCCGGGAAGGATGGTACGCGCGCAGCGGCGACATCAATCTCACCGTAATGGCCGCGGAAACGACACCATCGCAGGGTTACACAGTGACCTGCACAGGCTGGGACGTCGATCATTCACAAATATGGACGCGCCTGTTTCGCGACGGCGAAATCTGGGACCGATCGGACAAGTATCTCGTTCCCCGATCCCGCGAAGGCAGCGTCCGCCGGATGCTTCCCGACAAGATCGCTCAGGGTCGCCCCGTGCATGGCGCCTGGTACTATATCAAGTTGCGGCGCGTCGGCCGGAAGCTCGAATATTATTTCGATAATCAGCTCGTATTCAGCCGTGAAGACAAGGATTTACGGGACGACGGACTCCTGGGGATCTGGACATTCCTGAACTCGATGGTGGTTGCCCGTGTGAAAATCGGGGCCGAGCGTATCGAGCCATTGGCCGCGCCGTTGCCGCCGGCGGAGGCAGCGGAACGACAGGAGCCGCAAGCCTCGGCCCATCGATTTCGGGAATTTCGGCTGTTGCGTTCCAACGGTGCTCCATTGGCAACTGTCCTGCCTGAATTCTGGTCCGTTCGTGATACCACCGGCTACGCGCGCCTCGGCTGGCACCCGGACGAATCGGGCGCCCCGTACCTTGTTCTTACCAACACCCGCGGCGGCGGTTCGATGACGGTGAACGCGCATTTGCCGCCGGTGAACTGCTCGGAACTCGCTGGATGGCGGTTCCATGCACAGCGCACCGCCCGGGCTCATTTCAATTTCCATTACAGCATCGGCCGAATCGAGCCGTCCGGGCGCTATGTGGCGGAGCGGCATTTCTTTCATCAGATCAGCGGCACGTCATTCTCGCGCAGCCGGCACCACATGACCGGCAAGACGACGGTACCGCCCTCCGATTTCAAGGCGCAGGACTGGCACGTCACAGGGGATTGGCAAGTGGTTGACGTGTGGTTGCCATGGTTGGAACTCGAGGAAATTGGCGATCCAGCCGATCTCCATGCCTGCATCGAAGGATTCGGAAATCGCCAGCCCAGCGATGTTCTCCAGGGACTATCCGGCAACGGTCCGGGTGAGGCATACGCGGTAAAGGACCTGGTAAATGTGTCCTATGCCAAGCCGCGCTTGGACGAAAGCGGCCACCACGACGGCGCCGCCGCATACGAAATCCGGCGAACCATGGAGGACGCGGTCCTCATCGGCACTGCGAAGATTGCAGAAATCAATGACTGGATCTCAGGAAACGCCGAAAGTGGTCTGCAGACGTTTTCGCTTCTCCGTCGGCCGGCAGCCGGGAGCCCCGTCTCCGTCAACCTGGTCTGGATCGAGCTGCCCCAATTGCCGAACGTCAACTGCGGCTGGGATGACGAGTTGCCCGATACCATTCGGCTCACCTGTCGGGCGAACTATCCCGATCGCCGCTTTCTAAATGCCACCGTCTCGATTGACGACATCGAACTGGCCGCAGTCGATATCCGCATGAATCAGATGCGCTTTCTGCTGCCGCGCTCACAGAATCCCCCGGCACGATCGGATGATATCGTCAGCGTTGCTGTGGTCGTCGGCGATGAAAAACGTACGTACCCGATGAATACGGGTGACCTCTCGATAAAGGCGCCGCCGGTACTGATGTCTCTGACGGAGATCACCCCGTTCTTTGAAAATTTTGAGACCCATGGATTCGGCCGGTTTATCGCGGCTGTCCCCCACCGAATGCGACTGGACCATTACGACTCCCGGCAGGGATGCTGTCTTGAGGTCTTCAACCGCGGTCCGGGGCAGCGGCTGACTACGACCTTCGCGGGGCCGCCCGATCTGGCTCGATTTCCAATTTTCCAGTTTCGCTACCGGGCCGACGAAATGACTAACCTCAGCCTATTCCTTAACGAAATGTCCCGCGGCCGAATCAGCGAAAAACGCGCCGGCGCCAAGAGCATCCGCCTAGCCGATAAAATTGTTCGCGATCGCACCTGGCAAACCTGGATCGGGCTGGCCACGGACGCCGTCGCCGAAGCGCCGATGGCCCTCGATCCATTCCGCCCCGCTCAGATTCGGTTGGGCTCCATTTACCGCGTCGACCAGACCGGGATCTACAGCCGTTGGCACATTGACGACATGATCATGGGGCCGGCCGTATCGACGATGGAGCAGCTGGCGTTGACACCATATTACTTCGATACCGGCGGCGTCAAGACAGTGCAGTTGGCTGTTTGCCAAGGACCGACGCCGTTTCATTCCCTGCCGCCTGAGCGGCGACAAGATCTGCCTTGGAAAAACATTCAGAACGGCCAGAGAGTGATCCCGGAGATCGGCAGCCGGCGCAACGGGTTTTACCACATCTTTCTCCGAGCCGTCGACAACCAAGACCAAATGTCAGGCGTCACAGACATACCTTTTCTCTACGACACGATGCCGATGAACGTCACCTGGAGAATCGTCAAAGATGACTATCCGGTCGGTAACGGCACCATGGTTTCGTTCCTGTTCAGGTCCATGGGCGGTGCGGCCGTCGATCTCCACGGGTTGAGAATTAAGGCGCACGGGCGAGAATATGACATCGGCCGGACGGGCAGCCGGCTCATTCACAGGTGGAATGACGACCAGCTTTTGTTGAATTGGCCCTACATTTTCCGCCGGGAACTCAATGAAATGAAAAACGACGACGTCCTTAACTTTCAGGTGCGCAATATTCAAGACGGCGCCGGGAACATTTCGCCGGATCTCGATATTCGCATTCCAATTAAACATCAATCGGACAAATCCGGGCCAGCCTTCCTGCCCGTCGAGTTTGGCGACAACATTTACTGGCGCAGCGCGTGGGAGGGCCGCGATGTGAGGCCGCTTTATTTTACACCGGCTGCGGAGAATGAAACGCAAATCGTTCACAAGCCTGACGAAGAACCGTACCTGGAAACCAAGACGGCCAGGACCGGAGGGACCGGTGCCATCACTCTTCTTACAAGGGACTGGCAGATATCCAGACACCCGTATTTTTCGTTCCGGATTTGCCGGCCCAGACTCTCGAAAAAAGTGCACCTCGCCCTGGCCCTAGAGTTCACCGACGGCGGCGTGCTCAACATCTCCCTGAATGAGGCGGCAACCGGACCCGATACGATTGCATTGCCGCGCCCAATTGCGTGGGAAACCGGCGGGTGGCATTCGATCACCATCAATTTGCCGGATCTGTTGAACCGTGCTCGAGCCGATGGCAAAACTACAGGGCGCACGGTGCGCTCCGTGAGTTTCATTCGCAGCAAGGGCGGAACTCGATGGCCGCTGCAATTGCAGAGCATATATATTCATTCCGGCTGGCGGGCCACTGACAAGGTAGTCATCGACGCCTATGACGTCAGCGGCATTGCCGGCGTACAGTGGGAATTCGTCGCCCCGGACGGCACAAATATGCGCAGGGGAGAAGCGGACGGGATGACCATTGTGCCCGCGTCCCTGGGCATCCCTGAGGCGCCGGGCGGCTGGCTGCTGATCCGTGTTAAAGACAATTCTGCAAACATCGGTGTCCCATTGCGCATTCCGTTTCGGCCATTGTGAATCAAGCCTCCCTGAATCGCCGCGGGAGGCCAAAATGTCAACGCATAGTTTTAATTCCCGTCGTCCGCACCAAACGGCGATTCGGTGTGTCCTGGTGAATGCTGTCGCTGAGCGTCAAACGCCAGGTAACGTACGACAAGTCCGGTTCCCATCCTCAGCTTAGGGTTCGCGCAAAAATAATTTCGGATTTTTCGCCGGCCATTTAGCGTTAGATTTTGCCGATGCGACTGAGCGACACCACCGTCACGTCGCGGATTTCGCGAGCGAGCATCGTCGGAATATGACGTCAAAGGAGCGAGCAAAGATGTGAAATTTTATTTACGCGAGTCCTTAACCGTGAACGCGGAATGAGCGCCCACAGAAGAATATGAAGCCGCGCAAAATTTCGAGAAATGCCCCGTGCCCATGCGGCAGCGGCAAGAAGTACAAGAACTGCTGCTTCGGCAGGAAAGGCAGGGCAGCGGCGCAGGACGCGGCGCTGCCGCAGCGGATTTCGAGCAACAAGGCCAAGCCGCCGTCCGAGACGAAACATGGGGCAGCGGCAGCGGCGCCGCGCTTCCACTTGCCCGGGCCATGGTACCAACACGTCGCAGTGATTCTTCTGTTGACCATCCTCACCGGCGCGCTGTACTGGGGTGATCTGCAGTTGGGGTTCTTTCATCTCGATGACGATTCCTACGTCATCCGCAACCCGTGGATTCGGGATGTCACGTTCGACAAATTCTGGCATATCCTGACCGTCCCGTACTTCGCCAACTACACGCCCATGCACAACATTTCGTACATGGTGGATTTCGCCATCAACGGGATCAACGCCGAGGTGTTCCACTGGTCGAGCAACATCTGGGGCGGGATGGGCGCCGGCATGGTCTACCTACTGGCGCTAGCATTGACATCGAACCGGCCAGCGGCCGTTGCGGCCGGCCTATTGTTTATCGCCCATCCGTCACATGTCGAGGCGGTCGCCTGGATCTCCAGCCGCAAAGATCTCGTCGCCCTGACATTCGCGCTGCCGGCGCTGTTGACCTGGCTCCTGTACCTCGACGAATCGCGAAACCGGAAGCTCTGGTATGTCGCATCCGTTCTGCTGTTTACGCTGGCAATTGCCGGCAAACAGTCGATCGTCGTCGTACCGGCGCTGGGCTTTGTCTATGAATGGTTTGCGCTGCGCCGCCGGGGCTGGCGGATGTGGTTCGACAAACTTCCGTTCGTTATCATCACGGCGTGGTTCGCAATAAAAACCATGGGGGCGCAACCGTCGACGCGGCACAATCTCGAAATGTATGTGCTCGGCATCGCCCTGCTGAAGAACCTGTGGCTGCTCACCGGTTTCGGCGAGTATGTTCTCTATCGATTGCGTCCCGATCCGAACATGGCGACGTGGCTACGCGCGGTATTCGGCGGATGTTTCATCGCCGCCTTCGTTCTCCCGTTCGTCCTGCGGCGATGGCTACCGGCGATGGTTCTGGTTTTTGTCTACTGGCTGCTGCTGGCCCTGCTGCCGCCGCAGATCCTGAGTTTCGTGCATCCTGTTACGGATCGCTACCTGTATTTTCCTTCTGCGCTTGTCATCATTTTTCTGACGTGGGGGCTCTTCATTGTCGTCAAACGCCTCGGCGCCCCGCCAAACTATGCGGCCGTCGCCGTCTTGGCCGTAATCGCGGCCGGCTGGACCTGGAAAACGCTGGCGTACATGGAGGAATGGCGCGACCCTCGGTCGGTCTGGTACGCCGCTTCCCAGAAGTCACGGGACCCGAACGTATTTCTTTACCTCGGCTGTCATTACCAGGATGCCGCCGACAATCTCCCGTCGCGCCAGCAAGCAGGCGGCGTCTCCCGGGACGCTGCACAGAAATTGGCCGAGTACATCTGGCGCGACGATGAGCGCCGGGCGCCGATGCTCAAGGAGTGGAAAGAGAACAAGTTGAACGGCACGGCGACGCGTGCGTACCAAGCGCATTTGCGTGATCTGGCCTGGGCCCTGTATGACGAAGCGATCAAGACACGCGTAAAACGGACAATGCCTAACCTGTATTACCGGCGCGGTAAGATCGAGATGGACCGGGGTAATCGCGACCACGCCATGCGCGAATTTCAGGAGGCGTACGAAGTGAGCAAGATTCACACGTCGGTGGACGTTCGTCAGAGCCTCGAG
>CAUZRT010000047.1:0-14186 GCA_963582235.1 Lentisphaeria bacterium | reverse complement strand
ATCTTTGGCCCACGCTCCCAGTAACGCCGGAGATCCTGGTCCTGCCAGCCGGCATCCAGGTTGGTTGTCCCATGAGAACCTTTTCGGATACGTCCAATTCCGACGCGGCTTCATGGGGACATCGGTGACCGTGTCGCTGATCCTGGCATAGCGAAAATCCATGGACAGGCGCAGGCGATCGGGGGTGTGATTTTCACGCGCAGCGTGCACAACCAATCCATGAAAAGCCAGGAGATCGCCGGCGCATCCGCGTATACACCGATGGACGTCGACAGCCATTCCTGCAGTTTTTGCCAGTAAATCTCCCGTGAGACGTTCAGGGCCGGCAGGAACGTGAACAGGCAACTAGGTCTTAGGGTCGCCCACTTCACGAATCTGCGCCAAGGCTCTTTCCTTAATTAAGACTGACTGCTGTGCCGCTACAATTTCAGTCAGGGTGCGAAAAAAACCAACACCCCCCACCCGCTTTAATTTTCGCGTAGGAAATCGTATCACATCGATCAGCACGTCAGTGACATTGAGCTTCGGCAGATTCATCGGATTCAAATGGATTGCAATCGGTCTATCCATAAAGATATGCTCGCCGCTGAATTTTAACCACGTTGTGCAGGACCATGCATTATTCGGACCGACGGTGCCGGCGCACCGGAGAAGCCGGTTTGTATCCACTGAACCACGGATACAGGTTTATCCATGGCCGCAAAACTTGGTTGGATTTACCCACCGTGGCACAGGCATCCTGCCTGTGGTAGCGAACGACAATACCGATTTTCGGCAGATCCAACGGAGTTTTGCGGTCACACAGGTTTGTTCTCCTTCGCTCTAATAATCGCGTGCATCCGAACGTCATACTGCTGATGTGGGATCTGTCCGGAATGGCTGTCGGCACTGTGCGCCGACGGCTGGCGCACAGTGCCGGCGCGAGTGGAACTTAAACTTTCCTTAGGGAGGATCTGTGCACCCGGCTATGTAAGTGACAGAATCACGGCCGTCTGCAACCATTCCCGAATATCACGTGACCATCCCGCATCCGGGACACGTGTAACGTGACTCGCTTCGCCGAACACCGAGGATTCTAAGGACCGCCTCGCGCCGTTCTGCCACGGTGAGTTTCGATCGCTTGGTCATATCAACCTTTGCATTATGTAAAGCTTCACATAAGCTGTGCTACTTTGGACTGTCCAGCTAACAACGAAGTCGACCCCGAACACCCGCCTTCGCTCTACGAGCTACGGCGTGGCAAACCCAACACACAAAGTCGAGATTTTAGAATATTAAACCGCTTTGCTTTTTCTGCTGACTTCTGCTATAGTGTCCGACAATTTTTTATTCGTAGTGGTATCTTTGGTATGATGATTGCGGAAGAAAACTTCAACTTCGCAAACCCCGCAAAATGAAGGAGAGGCACGAAACATGAAACCGACACAACTGATTACGGCGGCACTGATTGGCAATATTCTACTCGGGGGCATCGCTTGGGGCCAGGGCAAAGCTCTGGCAATCGTCGAGGGGTACGGCAAGACCCAATGGGGACAGTCCGTCGAGGAAGTCACCAAGATTCTCGGCGATGACGCCGAGGTGGGTGCACGGAAGATCCGGGTCACCGGCGAGGCGCCGGTGGTCGAAATAAATTACGACTTTCTCCAGGATCGACTGCATCGGGTGCGCGTGACCTACGGCTTCCCGGGAAAACCCGAAAGCGGAACCGATCACCACGCGTTGAAAACGCTCAATCAATTGATCGCTAAGAAGTATCGGGCTGACCCCCAGGTCAAAAGGGCGCTCAAGCAAGCGGATATCTATATCTCCGTATCTTCGGTCAACAACGGCCGAGTACAGGTAAACTACTTCAGCGAGAAGTTCACGGAAATAGCGCGAAAGGCGAAGAAGGAAGCCCAACGGAAGGAGCGCTTAGAGAACATGTCGTCGGAAGATAAAGAGGACCGCAGCAAGATCTTTGGCGCACTCCAGGATGAGTTGTAATGTAACTGTTCCGGGTGTCAGCGAGAGAGACATGAAAAAGCCCGTCCGCAAGGACGGGCTTTTTTCGTTGTTCCGCCAGCCTGGCCCTCTTTCAACGGCTGATCGGCATGATGGCGCGGATCGAGCGATTCCGCGATCGGCGGTAGATTTCCGATACCCACCATAGTTCACTGAACTGTTTCGCAGCGTTCTGGGGAACAACCGTGCAAACTCGTCAATTTTGTGCGTGCCCCGGCACAAGGAAATCGCGGCATCTCTGCGGGCGACGTTGCTGCAATGATCGCGGCGTAACCGGCGACCCGTTTGCCGAACGAGTTTCCGCCGATTAACAAGGAATTGAAACCACTGAGACCGGTCCGGCAGACAATCCGCGGGGTAAAACAATCTTGCCGTGAACAATACGCAGACAGTTGAGCTGACGGACGGACGGACAATGACGATCGCGGCCGCGGTGTACCCGATCCCGATACCCGATCAAATTACTTTGATCCAGCTGTGGCGGACGGAATGGGACAAAACGGAACTGGACTGGCTCGCCGCCATGAACGGTGACTACAGCCAGACCCTGGCCATTCATTCGGTTATCGGCACGGTCGACGGACAAGCCGCGGGGACAACTACTGTTTACCATGCCGTCGAAGAACCGGAGGTCGCATTGGTTGGTTCCGTTCTGACCCATCCGGATTATCGTAGTCTCGGCATCGCGACGCACTTGACGAATGGGATCGTCGATCTCGGTTTTGATGCCGGCTGCCAGGTCTGTTTTCTCGCCGCCACGCGGAGCCCGAAGTCGGTCTATCTTCGCTGCGGATTCGGTTGGTGGAACGGTGACGTTATGCGCCGGCCCGCGCCCGGCTCTGATGATTGCGAATCGAAAATTTTCGCTCCTGATCAGCGTACCGCGATACGCGAGGCGGTTTGGGGTGACATGCCAGGCATGACCTGCCTGGTCATTCAACCCCTGGACTGTTTCGTACTGGACTATGCGCGCGCACTTCATTCGGGCAAGTATTCACGGCTTGGATGGTGCGTCTCTAATTTTCCGGCTGTCTGGTACAATGTTAAGGAGAACGATTTCGGCAAGGAACGTGGCGGCGCCATGTGCGTGTTGACCGGTGCGCACGCTCATCGGGTCCTTGGCTTCGCAACGCTGACGCCGGGGCGAGATCCGTGCCGGGGTCACAAGGCCGTGATCGACCTGGCGACCCATGACAATTACGAGCATTGTGGTCCGGATTTGCTCGACTTCATTTTTTCGCAGGCCGCCGGGTGCCATGTCGAAACTGTACAAGCGTATGTGGCCGGCCGCGATAACGTCAAACTCCAGTGGCTGCAGAATGCCGGTTTCGAGCCGGTGGTGACGCTTCCCGGTCAAGTGTTCATCGACGGCGAGATGATCGATGTTGTTGTCCTCGAGCGTCGCGTTGCAGAGTCGTAGTCCTAGCGCTGCCAGACGTCCTTCCGCATTCAGCGAGTCTCATGGAGGTGTGTCATGTCATACAGCTTCGAGAACACCGACCGCGATACCGACCTGGAAGCGGCCGAAACCCGCGAATGGCTGGAATCTCTCGACTACGTGCTCGAGCATGCCGGCCCGGAACGGGTCCGCCGGCTCCTCGACCGCCTCCAGAAACACGCCCGCCAGTCGGGGGTGGGCATCCCCCACACCGTCAATACCCCGTACGTCAACACTGTTCCCGCCGCCCGGCAGACGCCGTACCCCGGCAGTCACGACTTGGAACGACGGATCCGCAACATGATCCGCTGGAACGCGATGATCATGGTGATCCGGGCCAATCGCGCCGATCCGACGATTGGCGGCCACATTGCCACCTATGCGTCCGCAGCCACCCTGTATGAGGTCGCCCTCAATCACTTCATCAGGGGGCGCAGCGCCAACTTCGAGGGCGATCAGGTCTTCTTCCAGGCCCACACGTCACCGGGTGTGTACGCGCGTGCCTTCCTCGAGGGCCGCCTCTCCACCGAGCACCTGGATAATTTCCGGCACGAACTGGGTACCGGCGGCGGACTCTCGTCGTATCCGCATCCGCGGGTGATGCCGGAATTCTGGCAGTTTCCTACCGCCTCCATGGGGCTGAGTCCGATCATGGCCATTTATCAGGCCCGCTTCAACCGCTATCTCGAAGACCGGGGAATCAAAAAACCGACCGACGACAGAGTCTGGGCCTTTATCGGCGACGGTGAAACCGACGAGCCTGAGTCACTCGGGGCCATCTCGCTGGCTGCCCGGGAAAAGCTGGACAACCTGGTCTTCGTCATCAACTGCAATCTACAGCGCCTGGATGGGCCGGTGCGGGGCAACGGCAAGATTATCCAGGAACTGGAAACCGTCTTTCTCGGGGCGGGCTGGAATGTCGTCAAAGTTATCTGGGGCAGCGACTGGGACCCGCTCCTGGCCATGGATCATCACGGGCTCCTCGTCAAGCGTATGGGTGAGCTGGTGGACGGCCAGTACCAGAAGTACAGCGTCTCCACCGGTTCCTACCAGCGCGACCACTTCTTCGGTGTCGACGAGCGCTTGATGGCGATGTCGCAGCAGCTCACCGATGAGCACATTCGCACCATTCGTCGCGGCGGCCACGACCCGGAGAAGGTATACGCAGCCTACAGGGCGGCTATCGACTATCGCGGCGCGCCCTCAGTCGTGCTGGCAAAAACCATCAAGGGATACGGCATGGGCGAAGTGGGAGAAGGGCGGATGACGGCCCATCAACAAAAGAAGCTGAACACCGATGTTCTGCGGCAGATCCGCACCCGCTTCGGCATCCCCATCGCCGATGACGCGGTCGAGGAACTGTCCTATTACCGGCCGCCCGCGGACAGCCCTGAGATTGAATACTTACTCGAACGCCGCCGGGCTTTAGGAGGGCCTGTCCCGCACCGGACGGTCGCCCGTGCATCCATCAAAGGTCCGCGGCCCGATCTATTCGACGAATTTTTGACGGGCTCCGGCGACCGCCAACTGTCATCGACGATGATGTTTGTCCGTGTCCTGGGCAAACTTCTCGCTGATGACGGACTCGGCAAACTCATTGTCCCCATCGTCCCCGACGAGGCCCGCACCTTCGGGATGGAGGCCCTGTTTCGGAAATACGGTATCTATTCCCACATTGGCCAGCTCTATGAGCCCGTCGACAGTGAGATGCTCACCTACTATCGCGAAGCCCGCAATGGGCAGCTCATCGAAGAAGGGATTACCGAGGCAGGCGCGTTGTCTTCTTTCATTGCAGCGGGAACGGCATACACCAGCCACGGAGTGCACACTCTGCCCTTTTTTATCTTCTATTCGATGTTCGGATTCCAACGCGTCGGCGACCTGATCTACGCTGCCGGCGACCAGCGTACCCGCGGCTTCCTGATCGGCGCCACTTCCGGACGTACTACCCTCAACGGCGAAGGGCTTCAACACCAGGACGGACACAGCCACCTGCTCGCCTATGCCTTCCCCCACGTCGTCTCCTATGATCCGGCGTTCGGCTATGAGCTGGCGCTCATCATCCGCGATGGCATCCGGCGGATGGTCGAACAGGAAGAGGACCTCATTTATTACATCACCGTGCAGAACGAAGACTATCCCATGCCCGACATGCCGGAGGCCTCGGAAGAGGGCATCCTCAAGGGGATGTACCGCCTCCGCAAGTCACGCCGGCGTCGGCGCACAAAAGCGCACCTCTTCGCCAGCGGCTGCATTGTCAACGAAGCCGTGAAGGCTCAAAGAATTCTCGAGGAGCGCTATAACATCGCTGCCGACGTGTGGAGTGTAACAAGCTTTCGTGCGCTCCACCAGGACGGGATTGATGCCGAGCGGCAAAACATGCGACAGCTCGACGGCAAACACCGACGCCCATGGATGAGTGAATGCCTCATCGGTGCGGAGGGCGCCTTCGTCGTCGCGTCGGACTATCTGAAAGCCCTGCCCAACACCATAGCCCGTTGGTTTCCCAGCCCGCCTGTGACTCTGGGCACCGACGGCTTCGGCCGCTGCGAGAGTCGCGACACCTTGCGGCGCTACTTTGAAATCGACGGAGCGACGATCGCCTATGCCGCCATCGTCGAACTGGCCAGGCAGGGGAAGTTGGAGATGAAGGTCGTCAGCCAAGCCCGCACGGACTTGGAGATCGATCCGGACAAACCGAATCCCGTGTACTTTTGAGGCGGCTCCTGACAGGTCCCGAGATCATATTATATTTAGCTCCTGGTCGCCGAACATCACTGATGATGTCAGTGAAGCGATATACTTGGGCAGCAATTCATATGGTGATTTTTCGTCCAAATGCGCTATCTCATTTTTCTTTGCCCGTTACTGATGGATATGGCGGCTGGCTGTTTCTTTTTCACCGTCCCGATGGAGGCCAGCCGGCTTGGGGCGTCCAACATCGCTGCCGGCTGGCTGATGGCCATGTCCAGCATCGCTTACGTGCTGTTCAGTCATTGGCTGGGCGGCTTCGTCAGCGAGCAGCACGCCGGCCGTCTAATTTCGATCAGTGCAGTCATACTTGCCGTTGCAGCTTTGTTCCTGCTGATCGCGAACACCCTCTGGATGCTCTATATCTGTATGATCCTTGTCGGTGTCACGATGGCTATATTTTTCATCAGCTTCCAAGTGTTCATGGGCCCGTCCACAAGCATACACCCGCTGCGCAGCGCCGCAATTTACGGTTGTGCGTGGAGTCTCGGCATGTCCGTCGGGCCGCTCGTCGAGGGGATGCTTTTCAATGTCGCCAAGTTCTGGCTCATCATACCGATTCTCCTCATAGCAGTGGGAATTCCCGTTCTGCATCGACTGCAGCAGCATCTTTCCGGCGGCGGCGCCAACATCGGAAGTCCCGGCCTTTGTACGTCTCCGGCCAACGACCGACGCTACCTGCGAATCGGCCGGTTCGGTATTTTCGCCGCCGCCTTCACGGGATTCGGGATGAAAGGGCTTCTGCCGAAAATCGGAATTGAGGCACTAACGCTGACGCCGGCGTTCATCGGCATCGTCCTGTTCCTGAGTGGCGTCTGCCAGGCCCTAACCGCGCTGGGCTGTCAATACCTGACACGACTGCATTATAACCGCAAATCACTACCTGTAGTTTATGGTGTGGGGATGGCTGGCATGGTGGCCATCATCGCTTGGCCGAACAGCCCGGCAGCACTTCTCGTCGGCCTCGGCGTATTTGGAATCACCTCGGGGATACTGTTTCACCAGGCAGTGTTCTACGCCCTCAATCAGCCCGCTGGCATCGCCCGCAATGTGTCTGTTAACGAGATCCTGGTCGGTGCCGGTTCTGTCGCCGGGTCGGTGATATGCGGATACGCAGCGGAGTATTTCGGGGCACGCGGAATGTTCGCGGTAGCCGCTGGAGCGCTAGGCGTCATCTGTTTGATCCAGCATTTTTATCGAGCACCGGCCGGCACGGCGTCGGGCCGCAAGACTTCACCGGTGACGGATGAACTCTGAGAAACCATGGCCCTGCGCGTCGGAATCGCGGAGTCGGGCCGAAATCGAGTCCGCGTCTCCCGTGCGTCTTTGTACCTTTCCGTAAGGTTCTATACCTTGCAGTCTCACGAACGTGTGTCTATTTTTCTGATGGTACCCGAAAACCGGTGTCACGATTCCGACTTTCAGTCTGGATCCGGGAGTCGAGTTTTTTGGATGGCCGATGGGATGGATAGATGGATTAAGGTTCGCGGGAAGAACAAACCATGTCAGAACCATCTCTATCGTCGCAGCCGGCAGTTCCACGCATCGACGATCGCGACTGGAGCCGGCTCACGCTCGGGCTGCGCATTCAGCAACTCGACGTCGAAGGCTACCTCGTGATTCCCGGGTTGCTCGACGCTAGACCACATTGTCCGGCTCAAGGAACAGACCGGGAGATTCGAGACGACGAACGTGGGCGTCAGCGACATCGAAGACATCGGTAAGGTCGGATTTGGCTGCTACGCGGCCGGCGGCGCGCCCAGCGCTGGATACTTCCCGATCAGGGAGATCAACGTTCCGGCGGAGGTCGGCGGTGCCCGGATCGAGCCGGGAATACCGTGCACGGCGACAAGGACGGCTTTGTTGTACTTGACCGGAGCGGGATCGAAGAGTTGATACAGCCGGCGCAGAAGACCAAAGACGAAGAACGATCCTACATGAAGTTTTTCAACAGTTCCGAATTTAATGTGGCGGAACTAAAGCGAAGGTTCTGTGACGCGTGAATGCGTATCTATCATTCCAGGCGCCGCCCCATGAGTGATGACACAAACAAGCGGAAGATCGAGCATATCGACATCATTGCGGCTGATCATGAGGTGGATCGTCGTAAGTATTATTTCGACGGTATTCATCTGACCCATCGGGCGTTGCCCGAACTGGACCTCGAGCGGATTGACCCCAGCGTCACGTTTATGGGAAAACGATTGTCGTTTCCGTTGCTCATATCATCAATGACCGGTGGTGATCATGACCTCATACGAACGATCAACCGGAACCTAGCGACGGCAGCGGAGGCAACGGGAGTTGCCATGGGCGTCGGCTCCCAGCGTGTCATGTTTACGAATCCAGCGGCGCGAGACAGCTTCGAGCTTCGCACACAGGCGCCAGCCGCGCTTCTGTTTGCCAACCTTGGCGGCGTCCAACTCAACTGCGACTTTACGATCGATCACTGCCGGCAGGCAGTCGGGGCACTGGATGCGGACGGCCTTTACTTTCACTTGAATCCACTGCAGGAAGCCGTCCAGCCCGAAGGCGACACGAACTTCTCGGGATTGGCTGAAAAGATTTGCGCCATCGCCCAGCAACTCGGAACGCCGGTCATTCTGAAGGAAGTGGGGGCCGGCATCTCGCCCGCCGACGTTGCCCTCGTCATCGACAAGGGTATCCGTTACATCGATGTTGCCGGCACCGGCGGCACGTCGTGGAGCCGTATCGAACATCGCCGAAACGCCAAAATCGAGGACGCGAACAACCTCGGCGAATCGTTTCAGGACTGGGGGATACCGACCCCTATGGCTCTCAAACTTCTGAGCCCCTATCGGGATCGAATCACACTGATCGCGTCCGGCGGTGTGCGCAATGGTATCGACATGGCAAAGGCCGTCATCCTGGGGGCTGCGCTTTGCGGTCTGGCTTCCCCGTTCCTGGAGGCCGCCAAAGAGTCAGCCGATCGCGTCATCGCCGTCGTCAATACTCTAAAACGCGAGTTTGTCACGGCCATGTTTTTGCTCGGCATAGACCGGATCGATCGGCTCCAAGGCAATGACGAATTGATTATCGGGGATGAGTAGTGACGGAGATGTCTGAAGCGATACCCACGACCTTGCGCTGTCCGTTGCACACAAGCCAACGAGGCATTTCAGTGCACTTTCCCGTCGGCGTTGACATAACTACCGCGCGGCGATGCCCCCGCAGTATATGTGGGAAAACGATGTCGCAGCTGCAACCGGCGAGGTCGGGTTGATGGACGGATCACGGCGGCGGGACAGTCTGCTCCCGGCACCGCTCGATCGCTTTGCGCATGATCGCCACGGCCCGGTCGATCTCCGCCTCACTGATCACGAAGGCGGGTGAAATCTGCAGCTGATCGCCACGGACACCGTCGGCACAGCCGGGAAATCCGCCGATCAGGACCAGACCCATATCGAAAGCGGCGCCGACGATCCGTTCAGTCAGGCGGGCCTCCGCCGGATAGGGTTCCCGGGTCTCGCGCTGCACAACAAACTCGATGCCCATAAATAGGCCCCGGCCTCTGACGTCGCCGACGATGTCGATGTCCTTCAGTTCCTCCAGCCGCCGGCGCAGGTAGTCGCCCAGTTCCGCGGCCCGCTTTACCAGATCATTTGCCTCAAGGTATTTCAGAACCGCGAGACCGGCCGTGCAGGAGAGCGGGTTCCCGGAGTATGTGAAACCCTGGGAATGTCGGCCGCTACCCGAGTTAATCGCCTCAGACACTTTCGTGCGCACGACAACCGCCGACAACGGTGCGTATCCCGCCGCCAGTCCCTTGCCAACCGTGATCATGTCGGGGACGGTCTGCCAGTGATCGATGCCGAAGTTCCTGCCGGTCCGCCCGAGCCCCATCAGCACTTCGTCGGCAATGAACAGTACGTTGTACTTGTCGCAGATGGCCCGAATAATAGCGTAGTACTCCACCGGCGGCATCACGCCGGGAAGGGTCGTACCGATGATCGGCTCGGCAATGAACGCGGAAATGTTCTCCTCGCCCTCGGCTTTGATCGTATCCTCGAGCTCGTGCGCGCAGCGGACGCCGCACTCTGGGTATTTCAGGCCGAGGGGGCATCGATAACAGTACGGCGCCGGGATCTGCGGGAACTCGTACATATAAGGGCGAAAGTGCTCGCGCCATGCCGGCCGTCCGGAAGCGGACAAACTCCCCAAGGTGTTGCCGTGATAGCTGAACTGTCTTGAGATCACCTTGTACTTGGATTCGTTCCCGGTCTCACAATGATACTGGCGCGCAATTTTTATCGCCACTTCGGTTGCCTGCGAGCCGCTGCTGGCAAATACGACCTTCGTCAGATCTCCCGGACAGAATTCAATGAGCTTTTCCGCCAGTTGGATTCGCGGCTCACTGGTGAAATAGCCGTTGAAGACGAAGGTCGTCTTGTCGAGCTGCTTCGCCATTTTCTCCGTGACCTCGGCGACGCTGTAGCCGATGCTCGTCACCCCGATTCCCGCCCCGAAGTCGATGTACTCCTTGCCTCGGTTGTCATACAGGTAAACCCCTTCACCGCGCTCGATGACGGGATAGTCCCGCTTCGAGTCCCGGTAAAAATTGGCATCGTTTGGTGTCGGCATGTTCGTCCTCAAATAGAAATTCATAGGCGCTTGAGATTAACGCGAATCAACGTCGGTCAACAGTTATCTTCCAGCCCGAATTCCCTCGATATTTCCATGATCGCTTCCCAAGTGGCGTCTTCGATGTGGATGCCTGCCGCTGTCCGTGCGGCTTTCTCTCTGGCGCTGCGTTCACCGGGTATCAATATTTCCGTCACACCTTCGGCCTTCGGCGTCGCTTTGATCGTCTCAATCAGTTGCGTGACTCGTTCGAGAAATTCCTGCATGGGAGTGAAAGCGGCAATGTCGATGGCCTGAATAAAGATCCCCTGGGCATCCCGTTCACCGCTGCCGCTACAACCCGCGCCGCTGAGCGCGCCGGCGATGATGTCGATGGCCAGGCTGAGCCCGAAGCCCTTGTGCCCGGCCACGGGCGCACCAAGCGGCAGCAATGCGCCGGGCAGCGCGCCGAAGAGCACATGCGGATTGGTCGACGGCCGGCCATCGGCGTCAATGATGCAGCCGGGCGGCAACAACGCGCCGCGCTGACCGGCAAGCTGAACCTGGCTGCCGGCAGTGACGCTGGTGGCCAGGTCCGTACAGACGGGCGGCTTGTCGCCAGCGGGAAGGGCGACCGAGATGGGATTGGTGCTGAGGAGTGCGGAGCGCCCACCCCATGGGGCAACGTAGGAATTCGAGCCGCCGTCATTAAGCGTCAGGATACCGATGCAGTCATGAGCAATGGCCCGGAGCGTGTAGGCGCCGAGCCGGGCGATGTCATTACAATTGAAAACAGCAACACCAGCAACGCCCTGGGCACGGGCCTTCTCGATGGCCAGGTCCATAGCCATTGTGGCCGCCCGCTGGCCGAAGCCCCAGCCACCGTCGATCACCAGCGTGCCCGGCGTCTCCGTGACCACGCGGGGCCGAGCATTGACATCGATGCCGCCGGCGCCAATCGCCTTGATGTATCGCGGTAGCCGGATAATACCGTGCGAATCATGCCCGACCAGGTTCGATTCGACCAGGTTCCCAGCAACCAACTCGGCGTCCTCAGCGGAAGCCCCGGCGGCAACGAGAATTCGGGATGCCAAGTCTCTCAGACTGTGCGGTAGGATGTTCATTCGATTGATTCGCGTAATGTTATTTGCTTTTGATCTTCATGCAACTCTGGGCTTACATACAGCGGACACGCAGTCATACAGGGGCAACGCCAGCATCGCCATTCTGGCGGCGATGCTGTTGCCGGCCCTGCACGCGGCCAAGGCAAAAGGCCCAGACGCTGGTTTTCCTTGGAAATCTGCCACAACGGGCCTGACGATGCACTTATACGCCGAATTCCTGCCGCATCCGTCGTTCAACCAATGGGATGAACCATTCCCAGGCGAGTGGTTCCTGATTTATCAGAACTACCTGCTCGATGTCGCAGCCCTGGCCACCGCTCCCGCAATATCCAGGACCTCGGCGAAAAGATATGCCGGGGTTCGATTGCCCGACGACAACGGATCCGATCCACTTTGATGCGCAAGCACCACAAGCGGATCCCATACTTGCACTTGAAGAGCGTTGACGCAGATAAACGAGACGCAGTGACCGAGGGCAATGTCTCGTTCGCGGAAGCCGTAGCGGATGATATGTTTGTGGAACCGCAGGAAGGAGTCATTGATTTCGATACGTTCCGGGATGTGCTCGAGGAAGCCAACTATGACGGCTTCGCCATCGTCGAGCAGGATATGTTCCCTGCCCCGATCGGCAAACCGCTGCCGATCGCCAAACGCACCCGCGATTACCTCCGCGAAATCAGAATCGGGTGACGACGATATCACGTTGATTTGAAGCCGAGAATTTTTATGGACAGGATCTGGCGCGCCTGGCAGCAGCGTTCGGAATGCGGATCGACATTGCGAAACCTCGGGGGCTCACACAAGGATAAACGCCATGAAACAACCAGGCATCGACGGACCTCGCGCCTGTACCCAGGCAGACTTGCCCGGGGTGATCAGTGTTGCAGATGCCGCGCTGCGAGAGGGCAGCAACCAAACCTTTCTAACGGACTACCCCCTCGTCTATCGACCCGCCAATCTGGCAAATGTCAGTATCCTGAAGGTTGATGGTCAAGTGGTGTCCGTGGTGCCGTTCATTCCATGGCAGGTGGTCGTCAACGACTGCCGGTTTTCCCTTGGGATTATTTTCCCTACCGCGACCGCTCCGCAACACCGTAAGAAGGGTTACGGCCTGCAATGCCTGAACCGAAGTGTCGGCAAAATGATGGCCGACGGTGTCAATCTGTCTATCCTTTGGACGCTGATACCGACGTTTCGGTTCTATGAACACGCGGATTATCAGGGCGTACACACCGAAAACTGCGGCTACGACTGCTCGCTTGAAGACAGTTCGCTCTTTACCGATCACGGCGAAAAGGTCATCGAATACAACCCGCAATCGCAACAATATATCGATGACGTCCAGGTCATTCACGAGCAGGAACCGTACGGGGCACTCCGTCCCAATGAAAGCTACGCCGTATTGTTATCGCTTCCAAAAATGAAAACCCTGCTGGCGCTGCGGGACGGCAAACCGACGGCATATCTGGTGTTCAGCAGAGCGCCGAATAAGCCCGGTGTAGTCGAATCCGGTGGGAATCCTGAGGCGCTCCAAGACGTTGCTGCACCATGCGCTGAATTCGCTGACTCCCGATGAGCGCATTGATTTGCGTGAGAACGATGCGGCAGCCGCGTTGACCGTGATATGTCAACGCATCATGCCGGAACGCCGGCGATGTTTTCCCTGTAATCCAATGATTCGCATCAATCGCCCACGGCACTTTCTCGAAGGCATCGCACCATGGCTGCAGAAACACGACCGCGATGCGGTCCGCCAATTTTCGGTACACGTTTCGGACGCCGATGAGACCGTCAGCTTCGAGTTCAGTCCCAGCGGCCTGACCATCGGCTCCGGGCAGCTTGAAGCACATGTAGAGCTGACACGTCGCGAGCTGACGTCTGTCATATTCGGCCCCCACGCCGATCGTCCAGTTGTCACACCGGAAGTACTGTCATGGCTGTTTCCGTTCCGCTTCCCACTCTGGACTCTCGATCAAAGCTGACCGGACGCATGCGGTTCAGATCAAATGAGGCGGTGCGCAGACCTTCTTGTCGGTAGACCCATTGATTCAGCGTTTCGAGACGGTATACTTGTAGCGCCCTATCCGCTTGTATCGCGAATTGGGATACACACTGATCGTAAACTAATAAAAGTGTCCTAAAAATGGCACCAAAATCGCTCTTTGATGCCGTCCAGAAAACCATCGCTTCCCACGAACAGCTGGAAACGCTGGACCGCGACCTGTCGTTTCACCCGAGTTCGCCGGAGACCGCGACCACACTTTCACCGCAGCAAGTTGAAAATTTCAACC
>CAUZRT010000046.1:0-14295 GCA_963582235.1 Lentisphaeria bacterium | reverse complement strand
TCCATCCGTTACGACAACGGCTTGCCCTGCGGGGTGACGAACATTGTCGTGTCGCACCAGCACAGTGAGGACATGGTGCGCGAAACGCTGGAAAACCTGGTGCGGCGGGTAGCTAGCAAAATCATTCCGGCAGAGCTGCTCAGCGATGCGGTAGACTATTATGTCAATCCGACAGGGCGCTTTGTCGTCGGCGGTCCCCACGGTGACACCGGACTGACCGGCCGAAAGATCATTGTCGACACATACGGTGGCGTCGGCTGTCACGGCGGCGGTGCGTTTTCGGGGAAGGATCCGACAAAGGTTGACAGGTCGGCTGCGTATATGTGTCGCTACATCGCCAAGAACATCGTGGCGGCCGAGTTAGCGCGCAAGTGCGAGATACAGGTTTCCTACGCCATCGGCGTGGCCCATCCCCTGAGCATCAATGTCGACACCTTCGGCACCGGCGCCATCGACGACGATCAGCTGCAGTCGATCCTCGAATACACGGACATTTTCGATCTGCGCCCGGCGCGGATCATCGAAGCCTTGGGGCTCAGGCATCCGCGCGACAACGGCTGGAGCTACCGGCAGACGGCTGCCTACGGGCATTTCGGGCGCCCCCACTTTCCGTGGGAGAAGACCGATCGGATCCAGGACCTGAAAACGGCCGCGGAGCGATACGGATGATCGGGCTCGGTTGGTTCGGTTTGACGGGCGGCAGCGGGGTGCTCGGCAGAGACTTGGATCGTCCGTTCCGGCATCGGTTGCACGGATCGGTCGGCGGTAGCACAGGCTTCCGGCCTGTGGATCCACAGGCCGGAAGCCTGTGCTACTTTGGGCTGTCCGGCTATCCGCTTATGTTTTCCGTCACAATTTCTGAACCCCGAACCCGCAAAAGCTCAAGTTTCTTCGGGAGCACCGACATCACCCATGACACATGACCGGCAGTCGGCCCCCGAGATCGGGGGCAAATTCTTCGAACCCGAAGGACCCGCGGTTACTTCCGAGTTTCACGCCATCGGCGTCGGCTCGCTCATGGTTGATCTGGTGGCCAATGTGGATGACGATTTCCCGTCCCGGATCGGCCGGGCAAAGGGCGGCATGGAACTGGTCGATTCCGCGAAGATGGAGTCGATTCTCAGTGGGCTCAAGGCGAGAGCCGTCGACGAAATCGTGCGGGCAACCGGCGGTTCCGCCGCCAATACGATTCAGGGTCTAGCACGGCTGGGTTTGAAATGTACGTTGCTTGGCAAGGTCGGTGCGGATGACGACGGTGCGTTTTATCGTCACGCAGTTGCCGATGATAGCGTCGACACGACCCGACTTAAATCGACCGACGCAACGCCGACCGGTCGTTGTCTCTGTCTGGTGACGCCGGACACGGAGCGGACCATGTGCACGGATCTCGGTGCGGCCGGAACATTGGCCGCCGGCGAGGTCGATGACGCCGATTTTCAAAATTGTGCCTACGCGCATATCGAAGGCTACATGCTGTTCAACAGGGACCTGATTCGGCGGATTCTCGAGGCGGCGGTGTCCGCGGGCTGCGCAATCGGTCTCGATCTGGCCTCCTTCGAAGTGGTAGAAGCGAACCGGGATCTCCTGTCCGACATGCTTGAATCGTACATCGATATCGTCTACGCTAATGAAGACGAAGCGGCCGCCTTCTGCGGTCTTCGCGACCCGGCGGCAGGCCTCGCCGCGCTGGCGCGTCACTGTGCCGTCGCCGCCGTGAAACTGGGAACTGACGGCGCCCTGTTGCAACGCGGCGAGGAAACGGCCACGGTCAAGGCTGAGCCCGTGACGGCGATCGACACCACGGGGGCCGGCGATCTGTGGGCGTCCGGATTTCTTTACGGCTGTTTCCAGGGTCGTGATCTGGGCACCTGCGGTGCATTCGGCGCGATCGTCGGCGCTGAGGTGGTTCAGGTTTCCGGCGCCACCATCGCCGCCGACCGCTGGATGTTGATTCGAGAGAGGTTGGCGTAGGGTTTCGGCCACCGGCGGACCATGTCGAATGACATGGCAGGGTTTCCGTCACTTTATCCGCCGATTGGAGTCAGTCCGAATGCCCCCCAACTTAAGCCGAGGTCCGCGTACACTCGTAATCGATTACGAGTAGCGGTAGCGCGAATGTTACTTTGCGACGCGTAAGTTGGGGGCATTGGAGTCAGTCCTAATAAGCATTACGTATAGCGGCATCCGAAATCACGCAACGAGCGTACTTGTTTTAGCGTCGGATTGAATGTCATTAGCCCCGCGACTCATCGCGGGTGTGTGATAGGGGCACGATGCAGGAACCGTTTCAATGGTTTTTAACACTCAGTGGTCGTCTCCCGTTGCAGACACTGGGGACAACACACCGGTAAAACGGTTGCGACGCTTCCGTTCACATCTCGACCCCGCTATGAATCGCGGGGCTAATGATATTCAATCCGACGTTAAACAACTTCTAATCAGCAAGCGACAACAACCAACCGGCAATAACGAGGCAACCCATGACCCAGACAGCCGAACGGGAAAAGCAGACGCCTGCCGCGGCGACGACGTCCGAACATAAAGTCAAGGACATGGACCTTGCCGAGTTCGGGCGCAAGGAGATCGAGATCGCCGAACACGAAATGCCCGGACTGATAGCGACGCGGGAAAAATACGGCCCGCACAAACCGTTGCAGGGCGCCCGCATATCCGGCAGCCTGCACATGACCGTGCAGACCGCTGTCCTCATCGAGACACTGATAGAACTGGGCGCAAATGTGCGCTGGGCTTCCTGCAATATTTTCTCGACTCAGGATCACGCCGCCGCCGCCATTGCCGCCCGCGAAATTCCCGTGTTCGCCTGGAAGGGGGAAACTCTCGAGGAGTACTGGTGGTGCACGAAAAAGGCCCTGACTTTTGCCGACGGCGATGGACCGGACCTGATTGTCGACGACGGCGGCGACGCAACATTGATTGTGCATCGCGGCTATGCAGCTGAAAACGAACCGGCTATTCTGGATGAACCGACGGATGACAAGGAACTGGCAATCATCAACACGGTCCTCGAGGAAACGCTGAATGACGATCCGCAGTTCTGGCATCGATGCGCGCAGCGGTTGCGGGGCGTGTCGGAGGAGACGACGACCGGCGTCAAGCGATTGTACCAGATGCAGGAGAAGGGCGAGCTCCTGATGCCGGCGATCAACGTCAACGATTCGGTTACCAAATCAAAATTCGATAACTTGTACGGCTGCCGCGAATCCCTGATCGACGGCATCAAGCGCGCCACGGACGTGATGATCGCGGGCAAGGTAGCGGTGGTCTGCGGGTACGGCGATGTCGGCAAGGGATGTGTTCAGGCCCTGAAAGGATTCGGTTGCCAGGTCGTGGTCACGGAGATCGATCCGATCTGTGCATTGCAGGCGGCTATGGAGGGGTGCCAGGTGACCACCGTAGAAGACATACTGCCGCAGGGCGATATCTACGTGACCACCACCGGAAACCGCGACATCATCACGACCGAGCACATGGCGCACATGAAGGACCAGGCGATTGTCTGCAACATCGGGCACTTCGATAATGAGATACAGGTGGATGCGCTGAATAGCTGGCCGGGGATCGACAAGATCAATATCAAGCCGCAAGTAGACAAGTTCATTTTTCCGGACGGCCATTGCATTTATCTGCTGGCCGAGGGGCGGCTCGTGAATCTCGGCTGCGCGACCGGGCATCCGAGTTTTGTCATGAGTAATTCTTTCACCAACCAGGTGCTGGCGCAAATGGATCTGTGGCAAAGCGAGCGGGACGTGGGGGTCTTCACGCTGCCGAAGATTCTGGACGAGGAAGTCGCGCGCCTGCATCTAGAGAAGATCGGCGCCCAGCTCACGAAACTGATGCCCAGCCAGGCGGACTACATCGGCATCCCCGTCGGAGGCCCCTACAAGCCGGAATATTATCGGTATTAAAAAAAATGGCGCCGGCATTTTTTTAATAGCCGTCCACTCGTCTCAGGTGGGCGACGATTTCCGCCGCGAGCTTTTGGCCGATGCTCGGCAGGCGTTCGGCTATGGTCGCGGCCGTGTGTTTACGCAGGTTGCGCACGGAACCGAAAGTTTTAAGGATTTCGGCTTTGCGCTTCTCGCCCACACCCGGGACCTCGTCGAGAATGGAATTGAGGATCCGGTTGCGACGCAGACCCTGATGAAACGAAAGGGCAAAGCGGTGGGCTTCGTCGCGAATGGCCTGCAGCAGCTTCAGCGATGCCTGGTGGCGCTCCAGGAGAGTGGGCTCGCTGTCGTAGACGGTAAAAATTTCTTCCCGCTTTTTCGCCAGGCCGATTACCGGTTGTTGCGCCAGCCCTAATTCCGTCAGGATCTCGAACGCCGCATTGAGCTGGCCGCGGCCGCCGTCGATTACGATCAGGTCCGGCAGCGGGCGCTTCTCGTCCAGCAGTCGCCGGTAGCGGCGGTGAACCACTTCGCGCATCATGGCGAAATCATCGATCCCCTTAACTGTCTTGATGCGGAAATGCCGATAATCCTTCTTCGACGGTGCCCCGTCAACGAAGCAGACCATGCTGCCGACGGCGAAGGTGCCGGCGATATTCGAGATATCGAAGCACTCGAGGTGCCGCGGCGCCTTCGCTAGTTCCAGCACCTGCTGCAGTTCGGCGACGCCGGCACGGCCCGGAAAAGATTGAAAGGTGGCTCGCTCGAACGTGCGGTTCTGCGCCGCGAATACTGTCTTTACATTGTCCATGACGTCGCGCATTTTGGCGGCCATCTCGAAGTTCTGTTTGCCGGCGTATCCGTTCATTTTTTCCGCCAGATATGCGACGAGGTCATCGGTTTTTCCCTGGATGACGTCGATCAGTCCCTGAATGCGCGTGCCGTAGTCCTGGCGCGATATTTTGCCGATGCACGGGGCGCTGCAGTAGCGGATGACGTGATCGAGGCAATGGGTGTAGTCGCGCTCGCCCGGTACTTTCGGCGTGCATGAGCGCAGTCCGAAATACTGTGCCAGGAACGTCACCGTCACGCGCAGTACGCCGGCCTGCGGAAACGGACCGAAATAGAGGGCGCCGTCATCCTTTCGCAGGCGTGTAAGACTGAGCCGGGGGTAGGGGGAATTGAGAACGATCTTGATGAGCAGAAAGCGCTTGTCGTCACGCAGCACGACGTTGTAGCGCGGGCTGTATTGCTTGATGAATCGGGACTCCAGCAACATGGCCTCTTCTTCCGTGCGCACCGGGAAAAGGTCGAAGTACTCGATGCTGTTGATGAGCGACCGCAGCTTGGGGTCGGCCGTCTTGCCCCGCGACGGCTGGAAGTAGGAGGCCAGCCGCCGCTTCAGGGACTTGGCCTTGCCGACATAGATCACATCGCCGAGGCGATCGCGAAAGACATAGACGCCAGGTTTATTGTCAACATTCGAGATGCGGTAGTCGGACCGGTGTTGCATGGTGTAATTTAGAGTCTGCCGTGACGACCGCCAAATGCGGCGTTGTCTGAGAACCATCGACCGAGAGCAATATCGAAGCGAAAAAGAAAACGCTCCCGCATATCCCGGAATCGATCCCGCCAGGGTGGGATCGATCTGGGTAGGTTGAGCTCAGCGTTCGCCATCAGACGATGTGTGGGCGATTCGGAGACCCTGGCTGTGAGGCTCGCGCGGCGTCTGATCGGTCCAATCGGACGCCGCGCGAGCCAGTGTTCCGAACCGGATTACGAGTAACAGCCGCACCGCGAACCATCGCATCGAGCTGCAAACGTAAATATTAGGGGTGCTCACTACTCTGCGAAGGATCGCTGCGTAGCACGCGCAGCGCCCGAGTAGCAGCGCTGGACCCGAACCACCCCGATCCAGCCAATCCCGCATGCGGGACAGCTGATCGGCGACATTCAATCCACCATGGCAAAGATCACACCATTCAAAGCGCTGATGCCGACGCCGGAGACGGTGGCGCGCGTGGCCTCGGTGCCGTACGACGTGGTCAGCACTACGGAAGCCGCGGCGCTCGCCGCTGACAATCCGCTCAGCTTCCTGCGCGTTTCGCGGCCGGAGATCGAGTTGCCGGAAGGCACCGATGTTTTCAGCGATGCGGTGTATGACCGTGCCCGCGCCAACTTCGAACGCCTGCGTGACGAAGCGCCGCTGGCGGCCGACAGCGGCCCCTTCCTTTACTTGTACTCCCTGACCGCCGACGGCCATCGGCAGATCGGCCTGGTCGCTGCTGCGGCTGTCGACGATTACGATGCGGACGTCATCAAAAAACACGAGAAAACCCGGATCGACAAGGAGAACGATCGCACCCGCCACGCATTGGCGATCGGCGCGCACACCGGGCCGGTGTTTCTGATTCATCGCCCGCAGCAGGCGATCGCCGAGCTTGTCGATCAGGTCATCGGTGAACCGCCGCTCTTTGAGATCGCCGCCGCCGACGGCGTCCGGCATCGTCTCTGGCGGGTACCGGCTTCATCGACCGAGACGCTGGTTGCGCACTTCGGTGGGATACCTGCCCTGTATGTCGCCGACGGCCATCACCGGGCGAAGTGCGCCAGCCGCGTGCGCGACGTCTGCCGGCAGACGAACAGCCGGCACACGGGCAACGAGCCGTACAACCGTTTCCTCACCGTAATTTTTCCATCCGACCAGGTCCGGATCCTGGCGTACAATCGTGTCGTCCATGACCTTGCTGGCATGGCGGTCAAAGATTTCGTCGCCCGCGTGTCGGAGATTTTCGATGTCGACGAAACGACGGAGAAGACGCCGGACGGACCCGGGCATGTCCACATGTATGCGGACCGCCGCTGGTTCCGTCTGCGATTCGAGCCACCCGGCGCCGGCGCGAAGCCGGTGGAGCGCTTGGACGTCGGTATTCTTCAGGAGCGTCTGCTGTCACCAATCCTCGGGATCGAAGATCCGCGGACCAGCGTGCGCCTTGAGTTTGTGGGCGGGATCCGTGGGACCGGCGAACTGGAGAATCGGGTCGACGCGCGACAGGATGGCGTCGCGTTCTCGATGTTCCCGACCCAGGTCGAGCAGCTCATGGCGCTCTCGGATGCCGGCCAGATCATGCCGCCCAAGTCGACCTGGTTCGAACCCAAGCTGCGCGACGGTTTGGTGTGTTACTGCTTTTAAGTGATCCTGATTCCAGCGGTCGACGGGTCACGTGATCGGATTGCTCCCGAGAAACTTGGGTGTCTGGGGTTCAGAAATGGTTGCAGCCAGACCCTTCCGCTACCGGAAGTAGGTTTGGCGTGCCGACACGCCCTAGAGCGCCGGTTAAGGGGTTACCGGCGCTCCAGCACTGACGCTATTCGGTTGCTAAACACGTACTAACGGCAAGGATTCCGCCGCCGAGTTTCTGTCACCCGTAAGCCGCCTGCGTTGCGTGCGATTAAAATTCTTCTGAGAAACTCAATACTTCACGGCTGATGGAGGCCTTCCGCATTAGGGTTGTCCGGCAATTCGTAAGTTTGAGATCGTAATAATCCGTTGGCTGATGGATCGCCGTGCGAGGCGGCGGACGCTCCCGATCAAAATCATTTGCCGGAATCAGCTTCATCCCGCCGCCGTCACCATTGCCCGACGGATGCGCTCGAGCGCTTCATCGATCACGCCGCGGTCGTGGTGGCGATTGGGTACCAACCGGAAATGCCGCGGCGGTCGGCTGCTGGCGATGACGCCGACGTTCTCCAATCGCTCGAGCGCCGCCGCGGTGGTGAGCCCCGAGGCCGTGTGATCCACGTAGACCATGTTGGTTTCCACGCTTGCTATGTCAACTTCCAGGCGTGGCACGGTGGCGTTGATCTGCTCGGCCAGGTGCCGGGCGTTGGCGTGGTCGTCGGCGAGGCGGTCGATCATCTGTTCCAGCGCCACGATGCCGGCGGCGGCAATAATGCCGGCCTGCCGCATGCCGCCGCCGAGGCGCTTGCGGTTGCGGTTCGCCTGTTCGATAAAATCCCGGCTGCCGCACAGTACCGACCCCAGTGGGCAACTCAGCCCTTTCGACAGGCAAAACATCACCGAGTCCACCTCGCAGGTATAATCGGTCGCCGGTACCCCGGCCGCGATCGCGGCGTTAAAAATTCGGGCGCCGTCCAGGTGCACGGCCAAGCCGTGCTCGCGGGCGACGCTGCACAACTGCCTGTGCAGCTCCGGGGAGACGACGCGGCCGCCGCTGCGGTTATGGGTGTTTTCCAGACAGAGCAGACGTGGCTCCGGGTAGTGCAGGTTGCTACTCCGAACAGCATTCCTGACCTCGTCGGGGTCCAGCCGGCCTGCGGGCTGGGCACCGGCATGGGCATCAGGCCCGCGATGTTCGCCAGCCCGCCGACCTCGTAGTGAAAAATATGGGAGTCCGGATCGATGATCACCTCGTCCCCCGGCCGGCCATGGGTCATCAGGGCGGTCAGGTTCGCCATGTTCCCGCTGATGCACAGAAGGCCCGCCTCCATCCCCAGTTTTCCGGCGGCCATGGCCTCGAGTTTTTTGGTAGTTGGGTCTTCGCCATAGGTATCGTCTCCCAGCGGCGCACTGCTCATGGCCGCGAGCATGGCTGCCGTCGGCAGGGTCTGAGTATCGCTGCGTAGATTGATGATGTTCATCATGGTGCTCCCTTGTGTCGCTCATATCACCAGGAATTCAGCTCTGCTTCGTAATATTTGGAACGAGGTCGTATCCCGCGATGACGGGAGAATGATAGAATATTGGGTGTGCTCACCCGATTTTCCACCGGTTCATAAATTCAGCGTGGACATGCCCGACGGTGGCCTGATATGATGCGTTTGTCACTGGCTAAAACTTTGTTCACCATATAGGTTACAACCCGAGTATTCTTTCGCTGACGCAGCGGGCTGCCAGTTCGGTTAGGTGAGCGGCGACCGAGTCGGATGGGGGCGTGTGGCTTGGAGCGAAGTCTCCGGCAGCCAGGGTTCGCGCCGCTCCGGCGTCGCCGGCAAGTAGGCGTTTGCCGGCGAGTGAATCGCTGCCAAGGAGATCGATGACGGCAGCAACGGTTGCAGAGTTCGCAAAGCAGACGGCGTCGAATGCGAGTACACGTTTTGGCGTGAGTGTGCGTGATACGCCGCGGAAGGCGATGGGAATGCCGCCGTAGTCGTGGACGCAGCGTACGGCCGTATCGAGTCCGGCACCGTCGTAAGTGAGTAGAACGCGGAGCCCGGCGAGGGCGCCGCCGCCGGCCGGATGCAGATAGCGCGAATGCGCCGTGGGTCCGATCATCAGCAAACCGGGAAGGTCCGTACTGACTTCTTCGACCTTGTCGGCAATGTCGGCGAGGTAGCCGGTAACGATCTCTTCGTACTCGGTACCGGCGCCGAACACCATTGCGGCCGGCTCGTCCGCCGGTCGGCCCTCACTCATCAGCGTCCCGGCAATATCACGGGTTTGGCCGACGGCCATAAAAAAGAGGAGGGGCATGTGGAGATGTTCGTTGGCATCGGGAACACGATGGTCCCGGCTGGCGGCGCGCGGCGTCATTGTCGAGAAGCCGCGATTCACACCGCGACGTGTCGGCAGGAGACCGGTGCCCGTTGTTGCCGCATTCAAACTGCTGACGCCGGGTACGACCCGGTATGGAAGACCGGCGGCATCCAACGGCGCGATTTCCTCTGCGAGCCTTCCGAAAATTCCCGGATCGCCGCCTTTTAAACGGACAACACGTTTGCCGTCGCGACAGGCATCAAGGAGCAGAACATCGAGGCTCTCCCGCGGCACGTTGTATTGGCGACCGCGTTTGCCAACATCAAGCGCTTCCGCGTGGGACGGCAACAAATCCAGAAGCAGCGGCGAGGCCAGGGCATCGTAAAAGCAGACGTCGCAGTTCTGCAGCGCCTTGACCCCCATCATTGTGCAGAGGTCGGGATGGCTCGGCCCGGCGCCGACAAAGGTGACGGCCTTGACAAAGAGGTGTCGCAGGGTCTTCATACGCTCGTTGCGGCCGTCAACGACGATCGCCATACCGGTGTCCGCGGCCTGGTACCCAGGCGCCTCCGGCCATGTGAGGCGGAACCAGTCCAGGTCGGCGACGAGGTCGCGGCAGATAACGTCGGCGGTGACCAGGGCGCCGTCAAGGCTGCCGCACCGCAGCTGCCCCCAGAGTTCATCAGTGGACGGTGAGGCTGCGGCATTCGCCGTTTCACCCGCGGCACAGTCGACATGGAACGACAGATCGGGCAACAGGGATGACAGCCGACTCAAAACAGTTTCGGCCGCATTCCGTGCGGGGCCGTCGTTAAAAATTCCGAATCGTACGGCGTGCCGGGTCGTGTTCATAAGGATACATTACTCCCGCGATGTTGGGAAACATAACACACCCAATTCGGCAACAGGACGCGGACGCGGACGAAGGACGCCTTCGACCAGAGTTTAAGTTGTGTTACCCATTTGTATTCCGGCCTCCCCTGGCATTCGGTGAGGCCTGGTGAAACTACCATGAGTGAACCGCCGGAAATCATCGACTTGAGGATCACGGATGTTGCCTATGGCGGCCACGGCGTCGGCCGCCTGGACAATGGGATGGTCGTTTTCGTCCCGTACGCAGCCGTCGGCGACCAGCTTCGTGTACGGCTGACGGAACGGCGGCGACATTTCTGGAAGGGTACGATCGAGACAATCCTGAACGCCGGACCGTCGCGCACGACGCCGAAGTGCCGGTATTATGGGCAATGCGCTGGCTGCTGCTACCAGCACTTGACACACGCGGAACAGATCCGGCTGAAGGTCGAGCAGTTGAAAAGCGCGATGAAGCGCATCGGCGGCATTCGCCTGCCAAGCGGTATTGATCCGGTGATTACAAGCCCGCAAGCTTACGGCTACCGCAACAAAATAACGCTGCACCCGGCGACCGTCGATGGCATCGATTACGGCTTCTACAAAGCCGACAACGAAACGGTGATGCCGGTAGCCGAGTGCCTGATTGCGGAGTCCGCATTGAACAGCTTACTGGCCAAGGTCTGCGGATCGCATGCCGCGGCGGCCAATGCGGCGCGCCCACAGCCACGAAATCTGACGCTGCGATCCGCGGGGACGGAAGCGCCACGCTTTTTCTTCGGCAAGGCCCGCCGATCCGAGCCGCGGGTGGGAGAGTCATTGGGTGAGAGGGTGCTGCACGTGCCGGCGGACGGCTTTTACCAGGTGAACCGGCCAATCGCCATGCAACTGATCACATGGCTGCAGCGTCTGTTTCGGGAAAACCCGACGCCGAATCTTATTGACGCGTACTGCGGGTCCGGTGTATTTGCGCTCGCCTTGGCCGCTGACGCCGAACGTGTGATCGGTATCGAAACGGATCGGCACAGCGTGCGTGCGGCGCGCTTTAACGCGCGACAATGGGGCGCCGACGCGGCCGAGTTTATGGAGGGTGACGTGGCGCAGGTGTTGCCCACGGCGCTGGCAAGCATCGGTTGCGGCGACACCACGGTGATTCTCGATCCGCCGCGTGCGGGGTGTTCACGGCGGGTGGTTCGGTGTCTGTGCGAGTCCCGCCCCGTTCGAATCATTTACGTTTCGTGTGATCCCAACACTTTTGCGCGGGACCTCGAGCGGCTCGGAACCGGCAAGCATTACGAGCTCGAGGTGCTCGGATTATTCGATATGTTCCCGCAGACAGCGCAATTCGAGTGCGTCGCGGTTCTCAACCTGGCCGGTGAGTCTTAAACAGTATCGGAATTTCAATGTCCTCGCCTGTAACCTATTCGTCCTCATCCTCGGCCCCGAAACCGCTTGGGAATCGAGTTGAGGACAAAGGACGAGGACGATATGTTTCTCGCAGGTTGAACGCCGGGCAACTTCTTTTTCCAGAGTGAAGAGTTTTCCCATCGGCGGGGATTGCATGGGAGCAAAGGAGAGGTAAATTAAGAGTTTCCCTTACTTGCCTTCAAATCCGCGGTTAAGTTCGTTTGAGGTTACCATGGCCGTTCAACAACATCGTGTATCGAAGATGAGATGCCGGCGGCGCAAGGCTGCCAACCGTTACAAGGGCATCCAAACCGATCGGTGTTCGAAATGCGGTGACACACGTCTTCCCCATCGCGTCTGCCCGTCCTGCGGTTTTTATAAGGACCGGCAGATCATTTCCACCAGCACGGAATGACGGGTTTATCAATTTTACCCTTCATGATGCTGGGTTTTCTCCCAGAAGTGCGGTTTCCACACCAGTTGCAGTGTGCCTTTCCATGCCGCCAAGCACGCAATGATCCAGTAGATGATCATCAGCGGTGTGAACTTGACGACGGTCCCGAGATCGCGACGTTGGCAGGCAATGGCACAACAGTAGACAAGCGCGAAATTGCCGACAAAGAGACATAGTGCTGCCATCGCGAAGACCGGCCCGGGAAAAAATTCACCGATCACTTTGGGTTGCCAGACCAGCCAGATCATGACCAGGAGCCAGTAGAACGGACTGATCAGCTGGGTAAAGACCGAGCCGCCAATCAGTAGATGAAAATGGAGGCTGTTGGCGACACCCAACTTGCCGGTCAATTGGCGCAAAGCGCGGGTCTGGACCAGATAAGTCTGCACATATCCTTTCACCCACCGCGACCGCTGCCGGATCCAGGAGAACAGTCTGGGGCAGGCTTCCTCCCAGGTGGTTGAATCCAGGATGCGCGTCCGCCAGCCCCGGGCGAACAACCGCAGGCCCAGATCACAATCTTCGGTGACGTTGTACTCGTCCCAGCCCTTCAGCTCTTTGAGGATCTCGAGACGAAAATGATTTGAGGTACCGCCCAATGGTATCGGTGCCCGAAGATGGTCCAGCCCCGGCAGGCAGAGGTCGAACCACATGGCATACTCCGCGGTGAAACACCGGGTAATGAGGTTGCGGTTCGTATTATAGAAATTGAGTTTGGCCTGGATGCAGGCAATGGTTGAATCGCAACCGGCGAAGGCAATGACGGCCTTCTTCAACTGGTCCGGGTCGGGCCGGTCTTCGGCGTCGTAAATGACCAGGTAATCGCCCTCCGCCCGCGCCAGACCGACGTTGCATGCCTTTGGTTTCGTGCGCGGATAGGAGACGGGGACATAAACGACCTCAAAGGGCGGCGCAATGGTGATGCCGCTTAAGGCATCCCGGGTCTGTTCATCGTCTTCTTCGACGAGCAGTTGCACGGCCATGCGCTCCGGGGGATAATCCAGATTTCTCATGGCTTCCATGAGGTGGGGCAGGGCGTTCGCTTCACGGTAGAGAGGAACCTGAATGACGTAGCGGGGCCACTCGCCGTTCGGCGGCTCCAGCTTCGTCGATGCAACCTCGATTTTCTCGGGTTGTTTGAGAGAGATATCGATCAGGTAGAGTCGATAAACCGTGGAAATCAGAAAGAGGGTCGCGAACAGTCCATTCACCCACAAGAGAAGCGACTCGGTCTTCGCGTTGAGCGTGATCATGACGATGGCGGCAACAAAAACCAGGGCTGCGAGCTTCTGCCATCGGCTGAGCGTGTAGTCGGCCTGCGCGAATCCGCGGGCGCCAAGGAAGGTGTCTGGACTGTCTGTTGCCATGATTTTAAATTCCACACTCTCTGCCTATTTAACCCGTCAAAGTTCGTCCTCATCCTCGAAGATAGGAGGCGCCTTATACAGACGCAGTTCGATCATGAGAAACTGGATGTTTATCAGTTTTAGTTGTGGTTTATTTATTGGGTAACCGACCCGATGGTCGAACGCTCGGCGTCGGCAGAAGCTAAGAACCGGCGGATTCGTGAGGTCATCGACCATCTGGACAGGGCCAGTCTGTCCGTGTTGTTCAACACGTCCGAGGGTAATGGCAAGCGACAGATGAAAACACTGGGTAAATTCTTCGACGATGCACGGGGCTTGGCCACCGAGTGTGCGTCCAGACTCGATGCTCTGGTAGTCAAGCGGGCCTGCCTGAAATCGCGCATTGAACACGGTAAATCGCTGCTTGTTCGAATCGGATCGGTGCTTTCGAAACTCGTTGCATACGTTCTCCCATCAACGGAGTTCGAGTTAGGTGAAGACTGTACTCCCTGCAAATTCAAGGACGCGGCACGAATTGTGACGACGGATTCCGACAAGATGAATTGCCAATATTTCACCGAATACTTATGGGACGCCGCACTAATAATGCAGATCCACTGCCGACGTCAAACGCAGAATCTCTTCAACCGACGTACGGCCTTTCATGACTTTCCTCCAACCGTCCATACGCAACGTGCGCATGCCGAGTTTCATCGCTTCGATACGCATCTCTGAGTTCGTCGCGGACTTCGCGATCATTTCCTCGAACTGTTCGCTCATGAGAAAGAACTCGTAAATGGCGACCCGGCCACGATAGCCGACCAGCGCGCACTC
>CAUZRT010000045.1:0-14319 GCA_963582235.1 Lentisphaeria bacterium | reverse complement strand
GTTAGCCAAGGAAGGCAAGTGGAAGAAGGGCGATGACGTTCTCGGTCTGCCCAAGACGAAGATCGAATAATTGGACTGGAGACTGGGGATTTGGCATTGGGAACCGACTTCTCTCCCGCTGAGCGGGACTTGGTCGGGCTAGCGCCATTCACCACTCCGCATTCATCCATTATCCATTCCTTGATCCTCCTGCCATCGCTCGAGCCGCTCGAGGATAAACTGGACGGTCGCGTCCTGTTGCTCCTTGCCGTTCCCCTTGATCGTCATGGTCTGCCCGAACTCGATCCACGCGTCCTTTTCCGGATTAATGGGACCTATGTCTTTGATCAGTTTTCCCGTACCCCAGAAATCCGTCTTCACGGCAACGGGTACGATCGGGACATCGGCTTTGCGGGCAAGTCTGATCCCCATCGTGTTAAACTTCGCCGCGTCAAACTGAGTTGTCCGTGTTGACTGCGGGAACAACAGAATGGAACGGCCTTTTCGCAGCATTTCTTCGCCTTGTTCCAACACGGCCAGCAAGTCCTTCTTCGCATTGACGCGATCGACGACAATCGGCTGGACGGCACGGAGCACAGCGCCCAGGCCGGGATATCTCATCAAACTTCGTTTCAGGACAATAGCCACGTCTCGAAATGCCAGGATCATGACCGGCAGGGCAAACGTCTCAAGCGTGCTCATGTGATTGGCGATGAAGACGACTGGGCCGTCGATTTTTTTGATATTGTCCATGCCTTTGATGTGGAATCGGCACCCGCATCGTTCGGCACAGCCGATCACCGCATAGGAGCAGGTCTTAAAGGCGTCCGTATCGAAACGGCCCAACATCGCAGTAAATCCAGCACGAAACAGCTGGGCAGCAATGGAAAGATAGAACCAAAGGAAAACGACGCCGGGAATCCGGGTGATTGACAGCCTGAGACCGTCACTCGTCTGATACGAACCCCGCTCGATCAGACAGGCCTCAAATTCGTTCGTATTCATACTGCACGTCTTCGACCAACGCCGGATTGGACGCCGCGGATACCGCAACCTCTTTGCGGGCATAATGCCCATACACCATGAGGTTGATGATAAGAAGCAGCGGCACGGCAATGATGGAAAGGCCGGGTATACAGGAAGGAATCAGAAGGATAAACAGAACCAACCGCAGGCCCCAACGGATCGTGAATTTCTGCATTCCCCCGAGAAATACCCACAATGGGCCCGCAATTGCAACCTTGATGGCAACGTAGGCAATCGAAAAGCCGACTGCCGGGATTATACTCACGAGCAGAACTGGCAGCAGCAGCGTCCAGCCGCGCCGCATGATGGCGCTGTAATATTCGGAAAACCACAGGCCGTCCCGTCGGCAGTCAAATGCAAATTCGCATTGCGGGCACCCCGACTCGATGAATTCTGTCGCTTTCACCCGCTCGGCGCACGCCGGACACCGATTGCGGGATAATAAACGCTGTTGGTGAACGCTCCTGACCTCATCGGTCACTGCCATGTCCGCCGCCGCGTCCGGTCCCGAGAACAGGCTCCAGGACAACCGCCGATTCGGCGTCAACTCGCCCTTGCAATCCGGGCATCGGAGCGCCGTCGGCAGGACGGCATTTTCGCACGACGGGCACGGATAGCGCTGCTTGTTCTCACGGTGGTTGATAATCGCATTCACCAACAGCAACAGGCCGAAAAACACTGCGGCAAAGAGAAAAGCAAGAACTGGAACAACGAAAAACAGGACGATTGCGATAAGCGCCCAGAAATCTTCCAGGAAGCTGAGAAAGCCGCGGACACTCCAATTGTCCTCATCGTCGATTTCACGGAGCCAGGCACAGAGACGGTTGCGCTGGGACGCCAGGTAATACGTCAACCCGCCCGCACACAAGGCCACGAATCCCTGATGCGACACAAGGCCGGCCTGCTGGACATCCGGCGCCAACTGCTGCGCCTCCGGCGGCAGCACCGTCAACGTGATAAGGACAGCGACGGCCGCCTTTATGAATTTCTGAACATCATCCAGGAATGCCTTGATCTCGATGCTCTTGTCGGCGATACACTCGAGAACCGCAAGCACACCGACGATGATCAAAAACTCGTCCGAGACGAGCCATTGGAGCGTCGGCGGTATAACGATTGGTTGGATGTTCAGCCAGGCACAGATCTCCGGGTACCCGGCCAGAAGGCAGACAATGAAAAGCGGCATAAAGGCACGCGACGCCAGCGGCGCCGACGTGCTAAGCGCGGTGAGTGTAGCAAATAAATTCATGGTAACATATTTAGTGTAAGGCAGCGAACGGCACAAAATATCTTAGCGCCTGGAGGTTTCAGGTGTTTATGAATTGTGGATCGAGGGCGCCATGACTGCAGGGTCACCGTCGTGGAGTAATTTACTTTCGAACGCACGGGACGTCAATGAAAACTGGAACGGGGTCATCGATGCGGACTTCGTCGCCGTGTCCATGAAGCGACCGGGTAAAGGCTGTCGGCTGGCCACTGTGAGAATTCTCACATCATCTTGATTTCAGCCGAATCAGTATTAGTTTCGAGTTTCAAATGGTTACGCAGCTTTCATAGATGTCAGTTGACTCCAACGCGCCACGTGAAGGGACACCCATTGAGGAACCAGAATGAAATTTGACCCCAAGGCCGAACCGGCGCCTGGTATGCTGCTCGTTGCCGCGGCGAACCTACACGACCCAAATTTCGTCCGCACCGTCATCCTCCTGTGCGAACACCAGAACGAGGGAACATTCGGGCTTGTTCTCAACTCGGCGTTGCCCGTGCAGATGAGCGATGTGGTCGAGGATCTAAATGGGTGGGATGCGCCGCTGTACAAGGGCGGGCCGGTGCAGGAAAACACATTGCACTTTCTTCATTGCAATGCCAACATCGGTATCGACAGCAACGAAATCCTGCCGGGTGTGTTCTGGGGCGGTGATTTCGCCAGGTTGAACGACCTGTTGGGAAGCCGCAAAGCCAATCCCGACGACTTTCGCTTCTACGTCGGATACTCCGGATGGGGCGAAGGACAATTGGCAACCGAAATCGAGCGGGAATCCTGGTACCTCACCACGGCGACACGAGAGCTCGTCTTTTGCCGGGATGAAAGGAATCAGTGGCGTATGACACTCGCCAGCATGGGCTCTGGGTACAAGATGCTCTCAAACTTCCCCGATGATCCGAGCTTGAACTGAAATTCCAGCTCAATAATACTCGAGGTAACGATCGATCTCCCAGTCGGAGACATGGCGCTGGTACTCGGCCCACTCCATCCGCTTGACCATCACAAACTCATCGATGAACTGCTTGCCGAGTTGCTCGCTGAACAGCGGGTCCGCCTCCAGCGCATTGAGTGCCTCGTTGAGCGACTGCGGCAACACGTCGATTCCCTTTTCCCGAAGCTCGTCGACGGTGAAATCGTAATGGTTGAAGTTTTGCGGGTCCCCGGGATTAAGCTTGCGGTCGACGCCGTCCAGGCCTGCAACGATGACGGCCGCGGACGACAGATACGGGTTTGCGCTCGAGTCCACCAACCGCAACTCGAGACGCCCATACGGCACGCGCACCATCGACGTTCGGTTGTTGTCCCCATACGATATGTACGCCGGTGCCCACGTCGCCCCCGAGAGCGCGCCCCCAACGACCAGGCGCTTATAAGAGTTGACCGATGGTGCGCAGAGCGCCGCCAGGGCGCCGGCATGCTCAAACAACCCGCCCATGAAGTGATAGGCCAGTTCCGAAAGGCCAAGATTGTTGCTGTCCGAGTCGTCGTTGAAAATGTTGGGATTTTCGCCGTCCGAAACCGACATGTGCATGTGCATGCCGCTGCCGGTACGTGTCGGCATCGGCTTCGGCATGAACGAACAGACCGCGCCGTGCCCATGAGCAATCTGACTGGCGGCCATGCGGAAGAAAATGGTGCGGTCCGCCGAGGTCACGGCATCCGAAAACGTAAAATTTATTTCGAACTGGCCGTTTGAATCCTCATGATCGATCTGGTACACGTCGATTCCCACTGCCAGCAGCGAATCCACGATCTGCTCAAGGATGTGGGCCGCGCGCGACAAGCCCTTATAATCGTAACACGGCTTGTCGAGAACGTCCTTTTCATCGGCCGGCTGGACGTTGCCGTTTTCATCACGATTGAGGATCATGAACTCCGGTTCGAGCCCGGTGTTGAACGTCCAGCCGTGCGCCGCCATTTGCCCCATCTGCTGCTTGAGAATGTGCCGTGTGTCGAGCGGCCATGGTTCGCCATTGACATGGCCGTCGCAAACGATGCGGGCGTACCCCGGCTGCCACGGCACCAGGGTCAGTGTCGAAATGTCGCCCTTCGCCATAAAATCCGGATCATGGGGTTCCTGTCCCAGCCCCCACACCGCAAAACCGGCGAAACCCGCCCCGTCTGTAAGAATGTCCTCGAAATGGCCCACCGGCACGGATTTGGTCTTCGCGCACCCATGGATGTCCACGAACTGCGCGAGAATATACTTGACCGCATTCACCTCGAGAAAAGTCTTCGCTTCATCGACCGTCATCGCTTGTACTCCTGCTGATTAGTGTCTTTGTCCGACAAGCTCTATCGCATTTGCGAAGTTCTTTTTTGTTATTCCGCCCAAGGCGAACCAGCCGGGGCTGACCGATTTCAGGGAGCAGTTTGTCCTGGCAACCGAAACGCATCCCGGGCTTCCAGCCAGTGGGGCCACGGGCTGGAAGCCCGGGATGCACTCTCATTCTCATTGTCATTAATGAGCGTCAACCTAATCAACGGTAGACAAAAAACAAGACACGCCGACGGCATCGCCGCCATTTTCCCGAACGATCTGCAACAGCTCCCCCCAAAGATAGATTCCAAAGGCGGCGTCGTACCATAAGTGTATCAGCGGCATGCCCGCGACACACTCCTTCCAGACCGCACCGGAAACGCCGGCCACCCGTGTCATGACCAGTGCCGGTGTATTGCCGTCGAAGTCGAAGCCGCACGTCTGCAGCATGACGCTGGGCACGTTGCGCCCGCTGAGCAGGATGGCGGCATCCTGGCGCTCGACCCGATAGACACCGGCCTGCCCCTGCCCGAGTTTATCGGCAAGGCGGTCGATCGTTATGCCGTTGGCTTTGTCCTCCAGAAAATACTCGTCACGGTCAGTCGCGGCGATGAGACCGGGACAAAAGTCCGGTCCCCGCGATTCGTTGTTCCTGCCCGTCGAAGTCCCCGATCCATTGGGGCGCCGGGGTTCCAACTCACCCGAGACCGGACCGTCGAACCGCCGCACACCGTAGACGCCGGCCGGTGGTTCGATCCCTTCCACACGCAGCCAGGCGGCTGCCCCCGGACCTTTGATCCCCAGCCGCGGGAGAGCGCTGACGTCGCACAACGCCAGTTTCTGCATCATCCCGCGCTCGGCCGCCGGCTCGCCGAAATCCAGCGCGACCTTCATGGCGTGCAGCTCGCCCCACGTTGGCTTCAACCCCGCAATCGACGCCTGCAGTGGACTCTCACGCAAAATATTTGACATGGATTTCGACTCCCATAAATTGCTTCATTCCGGCAGTCTCAGAGCGGCTTTGACAACCCTGTCAAAGGAGGCAATTTCGGCGGATCGGGTACCATCCTTTGATAGCCAAATAAAGAACTCCAGTGTTCCCCTGTTGCCGCGAACCCGGCTGTGCGTCATTCCCAGCAGACCGAAGGCCAGACTCTCGGTGAACTGCACCAGCTCTTTCAGGATGACCCCGTACGCTGAGGGCGCAGTGATTCGGCCGAGACGGCGGGCTTCCGGGTCTGAAATCTCGAACAAAGGCTTGACCAAGCAGATCATCTGCCCGTCTGTATCCAAAAGAGCCGCCACGATCGGGATGGCTTTCCTCAGTGACAGGTATGAAAGATCCACCGTGGCCAGAGACGGCAAGGGTTCCAAGTCTGCGGATGTCAGATCACTGATGTTTGTGTTCTCCAGATTGACCACCCGCTCATCGCGTCTCAGTTGTCCCGCCAGCGTGCCGTGTCCGACATCCACAGCGTAGACACGTCGTGCTTCGTGTTGGAGCAGACAGTCCGTGAACCCACCCGTTGATGCGCCGGCATCCAGTACCGTCTGACCTGCCACCTTGAAAGCAAAGTCTGACAATGCTCCCTCGAGCTTTTGGCCGCCCTTGCCAACGTATCTGCACATGCCCCTGATGCGAACATCTGCTTTCTCCGAAACGAGCTCACCGGCTTTTTCAATACGTTGGTCATTGACAATTACTTTGCCTGCCATGATCCAGCGACCGGCTTCGTCCGGAGTAGTGCAGAGGCCACGCCGTACAAGGAGCTCCCGAATCTGTATCTTCACGCGCTTACGGGTCATCTCGGTACCTGAAGGTCTGCGAGACGTAGCGGCTCCTCTGTGAACGCCGAACAGATTCCCTCCGCGGGAAGACCGGATGAATGGACGACACCAAAAAAACAGGCCCGGCATGACATGCTTTCCAATGACATATCACACCGGGCCTTTGTGGCGATCCCATACAGCCGGCTACGCAACGTTTCGCGGCAGGGCATCCACAGCAGCTTCGACTTCGGCTACTCCAAGTTAGCACACTGCGCGTATGTTTGATACCTGGCGGCTCACGCGCGGGCAGATCCTATCGCCATCAAACATCGAATCCTGGACAACGGGGCTCTCCGCAAAGGTTCGACATCCGACATCGATCGCCGCGGCGAGGCGCCCCCCGTGTCAGGCAGTTGTCACCTGCTCGCGTAAAGCCTCTGGCAACCGCGGCCGGAGTCTTACTTGGTGGCTGCCCAGAAAATCCATCGGCGCAGGCCCGCCGACGCTCCAAGGCAATCCGTCCGACGTAAGTTCGATACTGGAGCAACGGCGGGCCCCCGCCGCAAATCGGAAAATCGCGGGCTTTCGGTCAACCACTACTTGCCCGAAATCGCTCCGTGCTGCCGGAATACGCGCGTCGTCGAAAACTCACCGAGCCGATGCCCAACCATGTTCTCGGTTACGAAAACCTGGTTGAAGGTCTTGCCGTTGTGTACCTGGAATGTGTGACCGACAAAATTAGGCATGATCATGGACCGGCGTGACCATGTCCGAATCGGCCGCTTTTCACCGGTGTTATTCTGCCGCAACACCTTCTTCTCCAAGTGCTCGTCGACAAACGGCCCTTTCTTGATTGAGCGCCCCATTACTTCTTCTTCCTCCGTTCAATGATAAACTTGCCGGATGGTTTCCGCTTCTTGCGCGTGCGATACCCCTTGGCCAGCTGGCCCCAGGGCGACATGGGATGGCCGCCGCCGCTGGACCTGCCTTCGCCGCCACCCATGGGATGGTCCACCGGATTCATGGCCACACCACGGACATGCGGGCGCCGTCCCAGATACCGCGACTTGCCAGCCTTTCCGAGTGAAACTTTCATGTGCTCCAGATTACCGACCTGTCCAATCGTGGCATAGCACCGGACATTGATCATCCGAATCTCACCGCTCGGCAGTCGCACTTGCGCATATTTCCCTTCCGTGGCGCGAATGCTGGCTTGCATACCGGCGGCACGTGCGAGCTCGGCCCCCCGGCCCGGTGTCAATTCGATGTTGTGGATGGCAACGCCCGCAGGTATTTTCTCCAGCGGCATGGCGTTGCCGGGCTGAAAGTCCACGGTCGGTCCGCTCGTCACCGTCATCCCCTTCTCGAGCCCAACCGGCGCGAGAATATACCGCTTTTCGCCGTCGGCGTAATGCAGCAAGGCGATGCGCGAACTCCGGTTGGGGTCGTACTCAATCTCCGCGACCTTTGCCGGAATGTCAAGTTTGTCCCGTTTGAAATCGATCATGCGGTACGACCGCTTGGCGCCGCCGCCGCGATGTCGCGCGGTCATTCGCCCCTGATTGTTGCGGCCGCCGCTACGCTTTTTTCCGCGGACAAGCGACCTTTCCGGCCGCCGGCGCGTCAATTCGTTGAAATCCTGCACCGTCATATGCCGCCGCGACGGCGTGAAAGGATTATATTCTTTCATTATTCCAACATTCCTGTCTTCCATCATTTCGATTTTGCATTTCCTAAAACACCTCGATCCGATCTTCCCCTTCCTTCAATGTGACAATCGCCTTCTTCCAGTCCGACCGCTTACCGACGCCGTAACGGCTGCGCTTGGGCTTACCTCTGCGGTTCATGACATTGACGCTTTTCACTTTGCGTTCGAAAAGGTATTCGACGGCCTGCTTGATATCATGCTTGTTCGCACGCCGGTCGACGACAAACGTGTACTTATTGTCCTCGATCAGGTCCGTCCCCTTCTCCGACAATGAAATAGTTTTGATGATCTGGTACGGATTCTTCTTCTTCATAATTCCGAATTGCGCCTTGTGCATTCAGCGTTCGACGTTAGCGCTGTTCTCAGCTTGCCGGCTATTTTGCTGTCGCGGTTCACGTCAACCGTCGACTGAAGGATTCGATGGCACCTTTCAAAAGAACGATCTTGTCATACGCCAGCATCTGATAAACATTCACAGAAGCCGCCGAAACAACCAGGATATGCGGTAGATTCCGAGCGGACAGAAACAAATTCTCATTCTCGCTGCCGTCGGCGATGATCAAAGCGATTTCACCAACATCAATGGCCCACAATGCCTCGACGAGCTTCCTCGTCTTCGGCGCATCCAGATCGATTTTATCGAGGATTGTAACTGCGTCCTCGTCAATCCGCGAAGTGAAAGCCCGACGCAACGCAAGCCTCCGGACCTTCTTATTTGTCTTCTTTGAGAAATCCCGCGGCTGTGGACCGAATATGATACCCCCGCCGCGCCACAATGGGCTGCGGATACTGCCGGCGCGGGCTCGACCGGTTCCCTTTTGTCGCCAGGGTTTGGCACCGCCGCCACGGACATTCGATCGGGTTTTCGTCGCCGCGGTCCCTGCCCGCCGCCCGGCGAGATAGGCCACAACCTCGTCGTGCACCGCCTGGTCGCCCTTGTCGCGGACCAGCCATTCCGGCTTCAGTTCAAAGTCTTCGACTTCGTTGCCGGCGGCGTCCAATACTTTAAGATTCGTGGACATCTCGTTAACTCCCGAGAAACTTGAATTGTCCGTTCAGGAATCGGTTGCACAGATCTGTCGATCGTAGCATAGGCTTCCAGCCTGTGAATTCACGGGCTGGAAGCCTATGCTACTTTTGACTGTCCGGCAATTCGATAATTTCAGTTCTCAATAATCCGTCAGCCGACGAATCGCACCGCGAGTCGGCAGACGTTCCTCAGAAACTTTCAGCCACAGCGTATTCTCGACGCCGCCAGCGGCGGACGAAAAGGCATGGCTGAAATCGAAGTTTCACTCCTTCTCAAGGTTCGGTGACGGCCGTTTCTTTGCCTCGCAAATGATGATCTGCCGCCCATTCGGTCCGGGAATCGCGCCCTTGATCAGGAGCAGGTTCTCATCCTTGCGTACCTGCACGACCTTCAGATTCTGGACCGTCCGGCGCACGTTTCCCATTTGCCCCGGCATCTTCTTTCCTTTATATACCTTTCCAGGATCGACGCAACACCCGATCGAGCCACCTCGCCGCGTCCAGTCGCCGCCGTGGCTGGCCCGACCGCCAGCGAATCTGTAGCGTTTGATAACCCCCTGAAAACCGCGGCCCTTGGTAACGCCGACGATGTCGACGAACTCGTCCGCTGTAAAGATGTCGGCAAACAGAACATCACCGACATTCTCCTCCGGATCCGCTTTGAGCCGAATCTCTCGAACACACGCGGGGCCATGTTCATTCAATCCCGCATCGGCAATGTGGCCGCGGACGCCGCGGCTGATATTCTTCAGCTTGCGTTTCCCGAAACCCAGCTGCAGGGCTGAATAGCCGTTGTGCTCCTGTGTGCGGCATGCCAAGACGGGACACGGCCCGGCCTCGACAACCGTTACGGGTACCACCTCACCCGCATCGGTGAATATCTGGGTCATACCGATTTTTTTACCAAGCAGCCCTTTCATTATATTTGTCCTTTCTCGTTCGGTGCTGCCGACGAGTCGGATGCGCCAACTGGGTCTATGGCCTCTGCGCCGTCGTCACCTGCGGCGCGACAACGTTGCACCGGTTCACTGACCCGTGAATAGATGCAAATGACGACGGCTTCGCAACTACCAATTCCTGTGTGGCAATCAAATCTTTATACTGATGTCGACACCGGCCGGGAGATTCAGCTTTTTCAGATCGTCGACCGTCTTTGCCGTCGGTTCGATTATGTCGAGCAGCCGTTTGTGCGTGCGAATCTCGAACTGATCCATGGATTTCTTGTCCACAAACGGCGATCGATTTACGGAAAACCGCTCGATGCGGGTCGGCAGCGGAATCGGTCCCGCGACCCGCGCCCCAGTTCGTTTCGCGGTCGTGACGATTTCCGACGCCGACCGATCCAGTAGACGATGATCGTAGGCCTGAAGCCGAATGCGTATCTTCTGTCCTTCCATTACCTAAGCCCCTCCAATATTACTTCTTGAACCGAATGCGGCAGCACATCAAAATGAGATGGTTCCATGGTGTGCCCCGCCCGCCCCTTGCTCAACGAACGCAGCGCCGTCGCGTACCCGAACAATTCAGCCAGGGGAACCTGCGCCACGATCTTTGTGATATCCGTTTGGGTATCGACCTCAACCACATGACCACGGCGGCTGGAAATGTCCCCGATGGCGTCGCCCATGTGCTCTTCCGGTGTTGTGATTTCGATCTTCATGATCGGTTCGAGCATCGTCATCCCGGCTTTCTTTGCCGCCTCCTTGAACGCCATTGAGGCGGCGATTTTGAATGCGAGCTCGGACGAATCCACAGTGTGGTACGAGCCATCGAGAATATCGATATGCAGATCCACCACCGGATTGCCGGATATCACCCCAGTGGCAGCCGCTTCCCGAAGCCCGTCCTCGACCGCCTTTATGTACTCTTTGGGAATGTTGCCGCCGGTAACTTTGCTATCGATGGTGAGGCCGTTGCCGCGGGGCCGCGGCACCATCCGTAAGATCACATGCCCGTACTGGCCGCGCCCGCCGGTCTGTCGCACAAACTTGGTGTCGGCTTCGGTCGCCTTCAGGATCGTCTCTCGGTACGCAACCTTGGGAGCGCCGCAATTCGCGCCCACATTGAATTCACGGATGAGCCGGTCGCGAATGATGTCCAGGTGCAATTCGCCCATCCCCGAAATAATTGTCTGCCCGGTGTCCGTATCAGTGCGGGTTTGAAACGTCGGATCTTCGTCCGACAATGCGTGAAGCGATTCGAAAAGACGGTCGCGGTCATTCGACGTTTTCGGTTCAATGGCCATGGAAATAACCGGATCGGGAAACGTCATCGACTCGAGAACGATCGGATCGGACTTAATGCACATGGTGTCGCCGGTCGTCACGTTCTTCAGACCGACAGCGGCCGCGATGTCGCCGCTGAATATGGCATCCCTATCCTCACTGCTGTTGGCGTGCATCTTCAGCAGACGCCCGACACGCTCCGTCTTGCCGCTCCGCGGCACATAGACTTTCATTCCTTTTGTCAGGGTCCCCGAATAGACCCGAAAAAACACCAACTTGCCGACGAAGGGATCGGCCATCACCTTGAATGCGAGGGCCGACAATGGCTGATAGTCGCCGACGTGCCGACTGATGCGCTGCCCGTCCGCCGGCCGCCTCCCCTCGATCCGCCACGTGTCAATCGGATTCGGCAGATAATCCACAATGGCGTCAAGAAGCGGCTGTACGCCCTTGTTCTTGAACGCCGATCCGCACAAAACGGGAATGACGTCGCCAGAAATAACACAGCGCCGCAACGCCGCCTTCAACACATCAGGCGTTGGTCGAACATTGGTGAGAAACAGCTCCATGATCGTCTCATCCGTCTCAGCCAGACACTCGATGATCGATTCGTAGGCCGCCTCGACGGCCTCGCGGTAGGCTTCGGGAACCACGTCTTCCTCGACATCGACTCCCAGCTTGCCGCGGAAATGCAGCGCCTTGCTGTTGAGCACATCGATGACGCCCTCGAAGTCCTGCTCCGCGCCAATGGGCAGTTGCAGGCGGACCAACGTGCCGCCGAGCTTGTCAGAAATATCCCGCACCACGCGGTCAAAGTCGGCGCCGGTGCGATCCATTTTGTTGACAAAGGCAACGACCGGGACGTTGTATTTCTTCGCCTGCCGCCAGACAGTTTCAGTTTGCGGCTGCACACCGCTGACTCCGCAGAATATCGCCACAGCGCCATCGAGCACGCGCAGCGATCGTTCGACTTCGGCAGTGAAATCCACATGCCCCGGCGTGTCGATCACATTAATACAGTGATCGCGCCAGAGGCAGGTTGTCGCCGCGCTGGTGATGGTGATGCCGCGCTCCTGCTCCTGGATCATCCAGTCCATGGTCGCCGTGCCTTCATGGACTTCGCCGATCTTATAATTGACCCCCGAGTAATACAGAATTCGTTCGGTGGTCGTCGTCTTGCCGGCATCGATATGCGCCATGATCCCGATGTTGCGGACATCGTGAAGGGGATTAGGGCGATCCGGACTTTCCCGGAATTTTTCATCCGTAACCGCCGCCGGGCCAGCCGTGCCCGACACGATGGTCTCAGGATCCGGGGCCGGCGGCTCCGTGACTTCCGGTTCCGCATTGGGTTTATCGGCGACGCACATCATATCTCGTAGCTCCAGACTGAAAACATCACGCGACTCACGTGGTTGAACCTCTGTAAAAACATCTGCGGTTCTCCCGGGATTAAAAGAGCCCCTTGCAGGAGGTATTCATCCGGATGAATAATTCAGCCTTCTGCAAGAGGCTCTCCGAACGTCCAAACGCGCGGCTGCGATTCGCTGCCGATCCCTACCAGCGATAATGCGCGAACGCCCTGTTGGCCTGCGCCATCCGGTGGGTATCGTCCCGCTTCTTTACAGCGGCGCCGGTGTTATTGAAGGCATCAAGAAGCTCGGCCGCCAAGGCGTCCGCCATCGGCTTGCCCTTGCGCGAGCGCGCAAATTGGGAAATCCACCGGAGCGCAATCGCGACCTGCCGATGCGGCGACACTTCGATGGGGATCTGATAGTTCGTGCCGCCGACACGACGACTCTTGACCTCCGCCAACGGCCTGACGTTTTCGAGGGCCTGCAGAAACATCTCGAGCGGCTCGGCGTTTTTCTGCTTCTGCGACATGAGGTCGAAGGCTCCGTAGACGATTGACTGGGCTGTCGACTTCTTGCCGCGTTGCATGATAATATTGATCAACGACGCCACGAGTTCGCTGTTGTACTTTACATCCGGCGTCAACTGTCGCTTTTCTGCGCGCCTTCTTCTCATCTTCTTTCCTTATGCCTTCTCGATTTTCGCGCCGTATTTCGAACGCCCGCGCTTGCGACCCGACACGCCGAGGCTGTCCAAAGCGCCTCGGACCACATGATATCGCACCCCCGGCAAATCGGGGACACGGCCACCGCGCACAAGAACGATCGAGTGCTCCTGCAGATTATGACCTTCGCCGCCGATATACGCCGTCACTTCCTGTCCATTGCTCAGGCGCACGCGGGCAACCTTTCGCAATGCCGAATTCGGCTTCTTCGGGGTCCGCGTCGTCACTTGCAGGCAAACACCGCGGCGTTGAGGGCAGCGGGCGAGAGCGCGGGATTTGCTCTTGTACTTCTTCGGCCGGCGTCCTTTACGAACAAGTTGATTGGTTGTCGGCATATTATCGATGACTCCACGTACCGAAAATTACGGAAAAAGAAGCTAGTTTAGTCTGCAATCCTCGATTGTCAAGGTAATTCCCGAACAAAATCGGCGAGCTATGAACCACCTACAAATTCTCAAATCCCGCGGGTAATGGTCGGCCCTTCCGCCTCATGCAAGAGGGGCCTCGATTCAGATGTTTCGGTTTCTCTTCTTTATGCCCGGCCAGCCACCTCACTCACCACCCGCATCCTGCAGCCCCAGAGCTGCAATTGCTTCAGCCATGCCGGCCGAAACTTCGCGGGGCTTTGCCGGACCCAGCGACAGCAGGTCTCTCTCTTCCTCGGGCGGCGCCTCTTCCGGCTCCGGCTTGATCTCACGCCCCAGTTTTTTGGGCGTGATGTTGCGGCGTTGGTGGTAGCCGGTGCCGGCAGGGATCAGATGCCCCATGATGACGTTTTCTTTGAACCCGCGCAACACGTCGACCTTTCCAAGCGTGGCGGCATCGGTCAGGATTCGCGTCGTATCCTGGAACGACGCGGCTGAAATGAAGCTGTCCGTCTCCAGTGCCGCTTTCGTGATGCCAAGAAGAATCGGCTGCGCCTCAGCCGGCTTGCCGCCTTCGGCAAGGACACGGTTGTTTTCCGCCGAAAACGCTGTT
>CAUZRT010000044.1:0-14408 GCA_963582235.1 Lentisphaeria bacterium | reverse complement strand
ATCATGATAAGAAAAATAGTTCGATTTCCGGTCGTGGTAAATGCCGGACAGCGCCGGTTATTGATTTCTACGACAGTTGCTCGAGGTCAGGACGATCGCTCGTCCAATTATCTTTCAAAGGTAAACTTTATGGGGAGTACGATGGAGTGAGCGGAGAGATCGTTTCTCTGGCGATTTCAGCGTTTCTCGTTTAGCCTCGTTGTCCTCCCCGAAATACCAAGGAGCTGATCGGCGAGCGTGCCGGGAGCAATGAACCGATGCTGCTACCGACGCATCAGGAGATCCAACACAACCTGACACTTTTTCCCAGACTCCTTGTTCTCTCCGGCAATTATTGGGCCGACAACGATGACGACAGTCGTCGTGCCGTGTCTTCGCGTGCCGCGCTTCATCGGCGGCGATTGACGCGCGCGCTCCGGCGGGCCGCCGCCGGATGGATTGCACTATCCACGAGTTCGATTCCGGCCATTTCAGCCGCCTTGCGCCCGATATTCGTGCTGAAAAGTCTGCGGGTCGGCGGTCGAATGGGACCAATTATTGCAGCATTTTTCATCTGGTTATGGTTAGCGTCTCCTCTGATGAGGGCGCCCGATCTCTTCGTGAGGTCGGGCGCTTTTTTTCCCCGAATATTGCGCGCAGACAGGCCCGGAATTCCGGGTCATGGCCGATGGCGGCGCTCGGGAACGCAACTCAAGTGCCGCCGTCCCAGCGGCTGAAGTTTTCGAGCATCTTCAGGCCGATGCGCCCGGAACGTTCGGGATGAAACTGCGTCGCCACCAGATTACCGCGCCCAACAACCGAGGCGAACGATACGCCGGCGTAATCCGTCTCGCCGTAAACGATCTCGGGCGCGGACGGCGCCGGATAGTAGCTGTGCACAAAGTAAAACTCGCTCTCGTCCTCAAGCTCGTGAAACAGCGGGTGATCCGCTTTCCAGCGCACCGCGTTCCACCCCATTTGCGGAATCTTACACATGGGATCCGAGGGCTCGAAGCGCTTGACACGCCCGGGTAGCAGGCCGATGCCGTCAACACCGCCGTCCTCATCGGAATGGTCGAAAATGATCTGGGTACCGACACAAATGCCGAGGAACGGCGTGCCGTCGTCGACAACACTTTTCACCGTCTCGGCGAGACCCAGCTCGCTGAGGTTCCCCATGGCCGCGCCCGCCGCGCCAACACCCGGAAAAACCACCCGGTCCGCCGCCGCTATCCGGGCGGCATCACTAGTTACTTCGGCCGGTACGTCGAGCACTGCAAACGCCAGACGCACACTTGTCAGATTTCCAGCCTTGTAGTCGACTATTGCAATCATAGTTTTTTCTTTCTATTGCGAACCGTTCGCAAGCGCGGGCACCAATGGGCACGGTTCGAGATGTTGGCGTCGCATTCGGGACAGGGGATTAAGGCCATTTTGAAATCTCCATATTTGGTCACGCTAAACCTGACCGTGCTATACGCACAGCACGGAAATCCGCCAAAAAGACTGCGTCAGATTCTCTCGAAATACCGCTGCCGCTCCCAGTCGGTAACGGCATTATCGTACGCCTCCTGCTCCGCCCGCAAAAAATGGACATAGTGCGCGACCACGTTTTCCCCGAAGGCGGCCTTTGCAAACTCACTGCTTTTGAAAAGCGTGATCGCGTCTTTGAGCGTCCGGGGGACCTCAGCGACATCTTCGGCTTCGTAAGCATTCCCCTCGAACATGGGCGGCGGTTCGATTCTGTTGGTGATGCCGTCCATTCCGGAGGCAACGGCGGCGGCATACGCCAGGTATGGATTACAGTCGGCACCGGGAATGCGACATTCGATGCGCAAGTCGTCACCGTGACCGACGATACGGAAGCCGGCAGTGCGATTGTCGAAACTCCAGGCCAGACGCGTCGGCGCCCAGGAGCCGGACTGGTAGCGCTTGTAGGCGTTAACGGTGGGAGCGTAGAAAGCCATGACGTCCGGTACATGGACAATCCAGCCGCCGAGAAACCACCGGAATTCGTCGGAACAGCGGATTGATCCCAGACTCCGGGTGCCGCAGAAGGCGTTCGCATCGCCGCGTTTCAGGCTCAGGTGAATATGGCAGCTCGAGCCAGCGCGGTCAGCCGAGTATTTTGCCATGAAGGTGACGCTCATCGCCATTTGATCGGCCACCTCCTTGAGACATTGTTTGAGGATCGCGTGCCGGTCGGCCATTGTCGGCACGTCCGTATAGCGAATATTGAGCTCATGCTGGCCGAGACCCCACTCGCCTTTCGTGCTCTCCACCGGGATACCGGACTGCTTCAGGTGCGCCCGCACGGCGCTGTTGAAGTGCTCCATACGCGCACCCTGAAGCATGTGATAATCCTCCAGATACCAGCCCGTGGGCGAGAGGTCATGATAGTGCTGATCCGCTGCATCACGGTAAGAATCCTCGAACATGAAGAACTCGAGCTCGGAGGCGCCGTCCGCGGTAAGTCCCTGGCTTTCGAGCCGGTCGATCTGTCGGCGCAACACGGACCGCGGCGCCTCGGCAACGCGGCTGTGGCCTGACTGGCTGTAGACATCGCAGATGACCAACGCGGTTCTGTCGAGCCAGTCCGCACATCTCAGCGTATCGAGAATAGGGACGAGATGAACATCGCCATAACCGCGTTGCCAGTTTGCAAACTCATACCCCGGGACCGGTTCCATTTCCATGTCGACGGTCAACAGATAGTCGCAGCCGTGCGTACCATCACGGGCGACGGTGTCGAGAAAAAAATCGACGTCAAAGCGCTTGCCCATGAAGCGGCCATAAAGATCGGTAAAAACGGCGGCAACGGTCTCAATTTCCCGGGACTTTGCGAGTTCACCGAGCCGCTTGGTTGTCAGCATACCAGGATTGTTTGTCATAGGAACTCCGCAGAAACTTGAATTGTCCGTTTAGGAATCGGGTGTACGGATCGGTCGATTGCAGCACAGGCTGGAAGCCTGTTCTATTTTGCACAGTCCGGCTACCAACAAAAGTTTCCCGCCAGAGGCGGATCTGCCTTCAACGGCGGAGGCATCCGTCGGCTGACGGATGCCTCCGCCGTTCCTGCCGTCCGCCAAACACCCATGTTTCCCTATGGCTTGACCAATGGGAACATGGGCCCGCTGACCCGGTACTGCTGTGAAACATAAACTTAGCCGACTTCGCCGGGACTTTTTATCCGTGATTCGTAATCGCCCCATTCGCCGCGTGAGTCCCGTTCCGTGTTTTCACGAGATCCCGCATGCGGGACGATCACGGGATAATCGCTCTGTATTCGAACATCGATTACGAGTGAAGTGCTGTTGAACGTCAAAAAAAACAAATTCCTATGCGATCAAAATATCGCGGTACTTCGCCGGTCCGCCCTTACCGGGACCCGGATCCTTCGGTACCGTCGTTGGCTCGCGATGCGGGCCCTTCGGCGTTGCCGTTCGGTGGCGTTGCCGCACCGTCGTAATTTGTGCTTTCGCGGCGGCCCGATCCCTCCACGTTCGGGTCCGCGGTTCGATTGAGCCGCTGCCCGAGAAAGGCCAATATGGTCGCGTAATTTTCGCGGGACGGATGATCCGGCCGCAGCTCGAGCAACTTGACGAAATGTTCATGAGCAGCGGCAAAATACTTGAGATTCGTATACTCGACATGGGCGAGCCGGTCAAGCAAATCCGTGGAATTAGGGAACTTTTTGAGCCCGGCCGCCAGGACCGAAGCCGCCTGCTCATATTCCTGCCGCTTCGTATGAATAGAACCGAGCATGGAAAAACGATTCAGACGGCGCTCATCGGAAAGCCGCAGCTTCGGCGTCAGCGCCTCGAGCGCGTCATCGAGACTGCCGGCCTGATAATGAGCATAACCGATAAAGAAACGCGCCGTGTCGTTGGTAGGTTCGAGCACCAGCACGCGCTCGAGGCATTCGATGGTCTTGTCGGTTTCTTTGTTTTCACTGTAAAGAGCAGCGGCTGCCATTAGAACGACGATGTCGTCGGGTCGGTCATCGAGAACCAAGGCGTAGTGCTGTGCGGCCTCGACACTGCGGCCGGTTCGTGTGAGAGCAATGGCAAGATTATAATGAATGTCCGCTTTACGCGGATGGATGATCAGGGCCTTCGTCAATTCGCCGATGGCCTCGTCATACCGCTCCGTGTGCAAATAGCAGAGGCCGAGATTGCGCTGGGCACTGGCGTAAGCCGCCCGAATCCGCAGGGCTGCCTGGGCATGTGGAATGGCCTCGGCATGCCGCTCCTCGCCCATCAAATGTGCGGCCAGATTACTGTGAGCCAGGTAGTTGTCCTCGGTAACACTGAGTGCGTAGGTGTAAAGCGTTTCATTGTTTCGCCAATATCCGGTGTGGCACCAGGTCGTTGCTGCCAGCACCAGGACAGCGGTAGCGGCGGCGGCAGCAAGCAATGGCGGGCCCAATCGGAATCGCCGAAACAGCGGCGGGAGCCCAAGTGTCAGCATGATGTATATGCCGATCATGGGAATGTAGGTGTACCTGTAGGCATGTCCCTGGGCGCCGACCTGGATGATGCCGATCACCGGCACAAGCGTGCCCAGATACCAAAACCAACCGACGGGGAGAAAAGGGCAGCGGCGGGCGAAATAGAGGACGGCGGCAGTGACGCCAATCAGCAGGACGGCCGCACCGATGACCACCATCGCCGGCATCGCATCGCGCGGGTGCGGCACGAATACGGACAACCCATGCGGGACTGCCATCTTCAACAGATAGATCAGATACGAATACAGGGCATTGGCCATCCGCATGCCGATCGGCGTGTGGGCGATTTTCTCGACAGCTCCCCCTCCCTTTTGTGCCAGGAACGTTATGACACAGGCGGCAACGGCCAGGCCGAAAAACGGCAGTTTCTCGAGTATGAGGCGCCCGAATGAAGCCTGAGCGACGTTGGCGAACAGGCCGCCGGATTCGGCGCGGGTTACCCGCAGGCTCGGTCCGAAGGCCATTCGCCGCAGCGGCCAGAAATCTAGAAGCAGGAGGACGAACGGCAAGGTCACCAGCATGGGTTTGGCCATCAGGCCGACCCCGAGCAGCACCATGGCAAGAAAATAGGAACGTATGTCACGGTCGTTGACATAACGCAGGTAGGCATGGCATGTGAGAAGCCAGAAGAAGGCACTCAACACATCCTTTCGTTCCGCCACCCAGGCCACGGATTCGACATGTATGGGGTGCACCCCGAACAGCGCGGCGGCAATGGCGCCGGTCCACAGGGATCCGGAGATTCGACGTATGAATCCGAACAGCAGAATGGTGTTCGCGATGTGAAGCACCAGGCTGGTGAGGTGATGCCCCCAGGCATTCAGCGCGAACAGCGAACAGTCAACCATGTGTGACAGCCATGACACGGGCAGCCAGTTGCTCCGGTGCGTCTGCGTGAAGGCCCATTTTATGCCTTCGATGGTCAATCCCGGATTGACCATCGGATTGTCGGTGACGAGCAAATCATCGTCGTAATTCAAGAAGCCGTTTCGCAGGACGGGCAGGTATGCGATGGCGACAATGACGGGGACAACGACGGCGAGGACTGTGGCAATGCGATCGCCGGCCGGCGCAGCCTCAGGGGCGGGTTCGTCGGCCGAGCCGCCTGGGTCGCGGTCAGGCGCCGGCGCGTCAACGGACACGGGCTTGGGATCCGCTTCGGTCTTTCCTGCAGCCGGTTGCACCGTACGACCGGCTTTCTGCTTCTTCTTCATAACAACCGAACACCGTAATTCGTCTCTTTGCGTTCCTTTTTCCTACCGTACGGTAGGATCAGAGCCCCGGCGAAGTCGGCTAAGTTCATCGTCTAGGAATTTGTTTTTGACACTCAACAGCACTTCACTCGTAATCGATCAATTCGTAATCGATGTTCGAATACAGAGCGATTATCCCGTGACCGTCCCGCATGCGGGATCTCGTGAAAACACGGAACGGGACTCACGCGGCGAATGGGTCGATTCCGAATCACGGATAAAAAGTCCCGGCGAAGTCGGCTAAGTTCAATCGTTCCGTAGATCCACGGCAAGGTGACAGCCCGCTACCGCCGGGGTCGGCAGGGGATTTCTCTTGCCGGCGGCCGGTCAACGGCAACCTGCGGACAGGTCCTGCAAGAAAGCCCGGAAGCCGTCAGCGCCCTCGGCCTCCCATGTCTCGAGCAATGCCGACCCGACAACGGCCATTTCAACCTTGCCCTGCAGTTCTCTGATATCGTCACCGGTTTGCAGCCCGAATCCCAAGGCCAGGGGTGACTTTGTCACCCGGCGGCAGTTTTTCAGGAAGTTGTCGAGCTGGTCGCCCAGTTCCGTTTTTCTTCCGGTCACGCCTTTGCGGGCGACGACATAAACGAACCCTTTCACCCGCTCGCCGATAGCTGCCAGACGTTCGAGCGTGTTCGTCGGCGTCATCAGCAGAATCGGACTGAGCTCGTTTGCCTCACTGAGCTCCCATAGATCATCGTATTCCTCGTAGGGAAGATCGGGAAGAATGTAGCCGACGCCGCCCGCGGCCCGCAACCGATTGCAGAACTCCCGGTGTCCAAGCTGATAGGCGGTGTTGTAATATCCCATCATCAGTTGCGGGAAACTGAAGGCCTTCGACGCCCGCTGCATCAGATCGAAGTAGTCGTCCAGGACCAGGCCTTTCTCCAGTGCCATCTGATTGGCGCTGACAAAGGTCGGTCCGTCGGCAATGGGTTCGCTGAACGGCATCTGCAGTTCGACCACATCGACGCCGACGCTTTCCATGATTGCCAACATTTCCCAATTGCTTTGCAACGACGGATACCCAGCGATGACGTGCGTCATCATCAGGATTCGCCGTGATTCGAGTCGTTTCCGGATATAGGCCGTAAGATCCATGCCGTTACATTTTCGCCGCTCTTTCCTTGAGAAATTGTTTCCAGCTCGCATCGTCGAGGGCGTCACCGATGGTAAAGATGTCCTTGTCCCCGCGCCCGGAAAGGTTGATCAGAACAGTCTGTTTCGAATCCATGTCGGGCACTTCCTTAAAGGCGCCGGCCACGGCGTGCAGGCTTTCCAGGGCGCCAATGATGCCTTCGGCACGCATCAGGCGCGTGAACGCGGCAATGACTTCGTCGTCGGTGGCGGCTTCGAACCGGACTCTACCGGCTTCGTGCAGATAAGCGAGAATGGGACTGACACCTACATAATCGAGACCGGCGGAAACCGAATGCGTATCGCGCAGCTGCCCTTCGCTATTCTGCAGGAAGTAGGTCTTATAGCCCTGGGCGACGCCCGGCGAGCCGTTGTTGCCGGCCAGGCGTGCGGCGTGCTCGCCGGTCTCGAGACCGTGGCCGCCGGCTTCGATGCCCACCAGTTCGACAGCTTCATCGTCGAGAAAGCCTTGGAAGATGCCGATGGCATTCGAACCGCCGCCGACACAGGCGTAGACCCGGTCGGGCAGGGCCCCGGTCAGCTCCAGCATCTGCTCACGGCTTTCCTCACCGATCACGCGTTGGAAGTAAGCCACTATCTGGGGAAAGGGATGGGGGCCGCAGACGGTACCCATGACATAGTGGGTATCGGCCATGGAAAAGGCCCAATCGCGAAGGCATTCATTGATGGCGTCCTTCAGGGTCGCGGTACCGGACTCGACGGTAACCACACGGGCGCCCAGCTGTTCCATCCAGAACACATTAGGACGTTGGCGCTCGACGTCTTCAGCACCCATGTATATGGTGCACGCCAGGCCAAGGCGGGCGGCCATCGTCGCTGTGGCAACGCCATGCTGGCCGGCACCGGTCTCGGCAATGACGCGTGACTTGCCCATCCGCCGCACCAGTAAGCCCTGGCCCATGACATTGTTAATTTTGTGGGCGCCGGTGTGGTTGAGATCCTCGCGTTTCAGATAGAGTCGCGTGCCGCCGAGTTCGGTTGTCAGGTTCTCCATCAAGGTGATCGGCGTAGGTCGGCAGGAATACGTCCGCATGACCCGCAGATACGCCGCCCAGAATTCGGGATCGCTGCATGCGTCTCGAAAGGCGGAGTTCAGTTCTTCGAGGGTTGTCTGAAGTATCTCGGGGACATAGGCGCCGCCATATGCCCCGTAGTAACCTTCCCGCTCGAATTGAAACAACTCTTTTAACAACGAAATAGACAAGCCTTTACCCAAGCGTCCCACACCAGTTCAACTTAATCGTACTGGCGTATATATTTAGCGTCCCAAATGTGCGTTGCCTTCGGCTGTCTCCCTTCGGTCGGCGGTGTCGTTGGAACGCCGGGTTCAATGGCTACAAGCCGGGCCACGTACATCTTGACCGCTGGAATTGTGAGGCTGCCGGCGACGTGACGAAAAAATAGAATGAGAATAAATGAAATACAAGATGGACGGCGCACCCCCCAAATTTGAACGTCTGCGGCTCACACTTTCTTTCGAAAAGAGCATTTTAACATTGAATTCGACGGAAGAGCCGTAATTATAGTAGCAACACTAATCCACTTTCGGGCGGCATCTTGTCGGGTCATCACAATCTCTCACAACCCGCCACCGCTTCGGAAGCCATACATCCTCTTGAATAGTCGCCTACGGCCGATTCGACTGAAGCCCCAGCCGCCGCTGTCCGGTATTTCTTGAATGCGCCCGGAATCGACGCCGGATCCCGCAGACTTCTCTATATCATCAATGGCGCGCGTTTATCCCCCCGGGGGCCGGGCGTCGCCCAACGACGACGCCGAATCATTGGCCCGGCAATTCGATTCCCATGCTGTCTTATCTGAGTGAATGGTCGACGGAGATTTCGTTTCTGCGGATTTTTCAATACATCACGTTTCGTGCCGGCGGCGCGGCCTTTACCGCTTTTTTGCTGACGATCCTTCTCGGTCCCATGACCATCCGACTGCTCGGCCGACAAAGTGCGACGGCCCCGGACCACCTCGACAGCGTTATGCCCGATGAGTTCCGTAACCCGGACAAGCGCCACGTGCCGACCATGGGCGGTATTCTCATCGTTTTCGCCATTGTCTGCACCACGGTTTTGTGGGCAAACCCAACCAACTCACTCGTCCACATTTTCCTTGCCTTGCTGGTGGCCCTGGCTCTCGTCGGCTTTATGGACGATTACCGCAAAGTGATTCATCAGGACAAAGCCGGCCTTGTCGGCCGATGGAAGCTGCTGTTTCAGATTGTCATCGGCCTGACCGTCGTCTGGTTTCTGCATGGTGTACCGGAGACCGGCGACAATGTACGCCGGTTGATGCTGCCGTTTCTGAAGCATCCGGTGATAGAGAACATGGCATTATGGCTGGCGCTGCCCTTCGGCTGCCTGGTGGTCGTCTCCGCATCGAACGCTGTTAACCTCAGTGACGGCATGGACGGGCTGGCCGTTGGCTGTACGGCGATTTGCGCAGCAGCCTATGCCTGTTTCGCATACGTGTGCGGTCATCGCGTACTGGCCGACTATCTTCTGGTGCCCTTCGTAGCCGGCTGCAGCGAGGTCGTCATTTTCGCAGCGGCGATTACCGGCGCCGGCCTCGGCTTCCTCTGGCACAACTGTCATCCGGCGGGCATGTTCATGGGCGACACCGGCAGCCTCAGCATCGGCGGCGCGATCGGGCTTATTGCCGTCCTCGTCAAACAGGAAATACTCTTACTTGTGGTCGGCGGTATTTTTGTCGTCGAGGCCGGATCTGTTATCCTGCAGGTCAGCTATTTCAAGCTGACGCGCCGGCTCACCGGCACGCCGAAACGGATCTTCCTGTGTACCCCCCTTCACCACCATCTCCAGCGCAAAGGCTGGACGGAGACACAGATCGTTATTCGCTTCTGGATTCTCGCAATCCTGCTGGCCGCCGTCGGACTGGCAACGCTCAAGGTGCGATGACGTTGGGCGATTCGGACGGCCGCGCCTATATCCGTCCCATCCGACGTGGTCTGAATGTTTCCTGTCCGCGGATTTAAATCATCCGGTTATCGTTAGTCCTGAGAGCAACGTCGAGCGTCAGCGGCGCCGTGTCCCGTGTCCGGGATTTCAAGGGCCAACGTTCTATATCGTCCTTCGTCCTCGATTCCTATTGCTTCCTGCTACATCCGGAGATCGCGCTTCTGCGCTCCGAGGACGAGGACCGTCCCGATCCCCTTCGGGTCCGGCACTGAGGACAAGCATCCGCCAGCCGGCGGACTGAAAGTCGTCACTCAGCGCCCGCATTCGTTATACTTTGGTTGAGAGAACGTCGGCGATGAGGCGCGGTGGACTTGCCGTTGCCTCGATCAAACTGCTCTAATCGTCAGCTTCCAGCTTTGCTTCGAGCTGCTCGATGGCATGGGCCAGGATGACCAGCCTCTGGCGCGTCAGTGCGCGCTCACTCTCTGCTCGAGCAACGGCAGCGTCGAATGGATCGGGAGGTTGATAATCCGGGTCCAGCAGGTTCCGCATTTCAACCGGGCAAGCATCCGACGGAGAAGCAATCGTCACGCCAGGCATTTTCCTGCTGACATATCTGGTCGCTCGTTGAAGCCATTTCGCATTCGCCACCTCGTCAAGCGGCCGATGTTCGGCCAGATCTTCTCCCTCACGCACGAGACGCTTGAAGTGGCTGAGTGTCCGACGTGGATTGTGTGCTGATTCGTTCAATGTCTCTTGCCTTGCAGATTTGTCAGTCTGATTGAAAATCTACCTAAGGAAGGTACACGCTACGCGTCGGAAGTGCAAATCACAAGCACCGTGTTTTCATCCGCGGCCTGTCGCGGTTACGTTTTGCGCGCGGCCCAAGCCAGACCCCGAAGGGTGAAGTCATCCGGTCCTGGCCTTAGATTATCGAGGTTGGCGGCAAAGTAGTCCCGATCGCCGCCGATGGCAACGGCCTCGAGGTCCGCGGCCTCCAGGAGCGCCCGCGACTCGCGAAGAATGCGGTCGACAGCACCCAGAAGCCCCATATCGATACCGGCGCGGATGGCCGCCGCCGTGGTCCGCCCGAAGGCCGCGGCAGACTCGGATTCCATCGGTATTTCGGGAAGCTGTGCGGTCCCGCCGGCAAGCGCCTCGCGGCTCAGACGCCGGCCCGGAACGATGGCGCCACCCATGAACCGCCGCTGCGCATCGATGAGCTCGGTGGTGATGGTCGTGCCACAGTCCAGAACGATCGCCGGTAAGGCCAGTTCATGTACCGCAGCGACCGTATTTGCAACCCGGTCGGAGCCGATGGTCGACGTGTCGATCAGGGAGAAATCCACACCCAGGTCCATGGCCGCCGAGAGCCATGTGATGGGACCGCTTGAGAGCTGCTCGAGCCTCTCGTCCAGTGACGGGACGACGGAGGCGGCCATACACGGCACCGGGCGCCGCGGCGGCAGCAGTTCCGAATGCCAGTCGGGCGCGCCGAGCCGCGCCGTGGGGTGCCGCTCCGCCGGGCTGATAGTGCCGCCGGCCCAACGGGCTAACTCCGTGTGGCTGTTGCCGACGTTGATGAGGATCGCTTCGTCCATTGAAACCGCATCCGTCTCCAGTTATATTATAGACGTTAAACAAGCCGTCCAGACAACCGACTATCACTCACGTTTTTTTGGAACAAGATCGCGTCGGTCCGAAATCCTGTACCGGGTCGCCAAAAGGTCTCGGATATTGAATCTCTTGACCAGAAAAAATGGCCCCAGTACCGGCGACGAGATCGGGTTTATCGCCATTGCGCTTAGAGTTCTTAGGTACGGGTACGTCATTCGGCGTACCCGAAATCGGGTGTGACTGCGATGTCTGTATGTCCTCCGATCCACGCGATCACCGCCTGCGGTGCAGTATCTGGGTTCAGGAAGGCCCGCTCAGTATCATTGTTGATACCGGACCCGACTTCCGGACCCAGTGCCTTCGCAGCCGCGTCTCGCGCATCGATGCCGTTCTGTTCACACATTATCACGCCGATCACTTTTTCGGGCTCGACGATGTCCGTATCTACAACCGTCGGCAGCAGATGGAGATACCGGTTTATGTTCCCGAATGGATGTTGGACCGATTCCGGCAAGTCTACAATTACACGCTCGATCACCGCGACGACGGCATTACGCGCCCGCGCATCCTGTTGAACCCCGTCGATAACCACGATATTGAATTTGCCGGTCTCACGGTTCAACCCGTCGCCGTCAATCACGGCAATCACGACATCACCGGATATCTCTTTCGGAACGACTCCTTTAAGGTTGCTTATCTTACCGATTGTAAATCACTTCCAGAGACGACTGTGGAGTCCGTCGCTGGCATTGATATGGTCATTCTCAGTGCCCTCTGGCAGCGGGAGTGGCAACATCCATGTCACCTGAATCTGTCGGGAGCGCTCGAGCTCGCGGAACGACTCGGCGCCGGCACAACCTATTTCACACATATCACACATCAAATGGGCCGGCATGCCGAAACCAATGCAACTCTGCCGGCCAGCGTTCGCCTGGCCAATGACGGTCTCGTGATTACGGCATAGAAACTGTGGTTTGACTGTTAGTGGAAGCAGACCGTGATTGCCGGTCGGGGCCCCGCTACTTTGCCACTGCTTGCATCCTATATGTACCGCTTCCTGAAATCAAAAACCCCAACACCGAACCCTGCCATGTCTATTTCGACATGGTCCGCCTCTGGCGGAAACCCCTAACCCTGGATCCCCACGTTTTCCGGGAGGCACGAACCGTATGGCTGACATACAGAACAAAGTCTGCCTGAATCACCCGACAACGCCGGCGGTCTGGCGATTCGGTGCGGCACGGCGGATTGTCGAGCGCTCCATCGAGGTATTCCCGAAACAGGAATGGGTGGATGAAGCGTATTACCAGGTGGCGCTGTGTGATGAAAAGAACGGCAACGACGAACGCACAATGAAAGGGTACAGGCGGTTCCTGAAGAAGTACCCGACCACACAATATAGACGACGCAGGCCGAAGCCCGGCTCAAGCGCCTGAAGGCGATGAATGAGTGAAGGCTCCGGCGGCGACCCGTCAGGCTTTTGCCTTGATGATTTCCTGGGCCTTTGCCAGAGCGTCCCCGAGCTTCGAGGCGTCGCGACCGCCGGCTTGGGCCTTTTCAGCACCACCACCGCCACCACCGCCGGCAACCTGCGCCACCTCCTGGGCTAGGTTACCAGCGTGCCAGCCCCCGTCCGTCAAATCTCTGCTGACGGAACACACGAACGAGCAGCTTCCGCCCTTGCTGGATCCCAGGACAACGATGCCGCGATCCATCTTTTGTAGGATCAGTTCGAGGATGTCGCGGGGTTTTGAATCCTGATCGCTGACATCGGCGACCAGCAACGGAATATCGTTGATCGTTTCGGCACTGCCGATCATCGAATCGATTGCGGTGGCCGCGACCTTACGTTGCATTGCCGACAACTCTTTCTCCAGTCGCCGCTGGTTGTCGATCAAGTTCTCAATGCGCTTGTCGAGTTCGGACACCGGCGTCGACAGCCGGCTGCTGATACCGCCCAATACCTGCATACGGTTCTGAATATGATCGAGGGCGCTGTGCCCGGCCAGCGCTTCGATGCGGCGAATGCCGGCGGCAATGGCACTTTCATGGGTCAGCACAAAGAGACCGATGTCACCGGTCGATCGCGTGTGCGTACCGCCGCAAAGCTCCATGGAATATCCGTTCAGATTACCGGCTGAACCGCCGATCTGAACGACGCGTACGACATCGCCGTACTTGTCGCCGAAGAACTGATTGATTTCCTTGTTGTTCTGTATCTCGTTTCGCGGCCGCTCGAACCAGTGGACCGAAGCGTTGTCGATGACACGCTCGTTGACCAGGCGTTCGACGGTCTCCAATTCGACGGGACTGACGGCGCTATGGTGATTGAAATCGAAACGCAGGTAATCCGGCCCAACGAAGGATCCCTGCTGTGCCGCGTCCCGGCCGACGACCTCGCGAAGCGCCCAGTGCAGCAGATGCGTGGCGGTGTGATGGCGCTCGATCGCATGCCGGGTCGGGCCGTCCACCCGCGCCTCGACGGTGTCACCTTCCGCCGGTGAGCCCTCGGCGTCACCAACAAGGTGTACATTGGCGCCCGCCATCGGCTGTGTATCGACGACGGGTATCTGCGAACCGTCAGCATCCATCACGCCGCGGTCGCCGACCTGACCACCCATTTCGGCATAGAACGGGGAGCGGTCGAGGATGACGCCGGCCCCTTTCTCGAGGCGCAGAACCTGCTGCACGGTGGCGGTTTCCTCGAGGGATTCGTAACCGGTGAAAACGGTTGGTGCGATCTCGAGATCATCGCTTACAACCTCGATCACGCTCTTCCTGCTGCCGGCCTGCCCGAGCTTCTGGTGCTCGTCCATCAACGCATCGAAGCGCTCGACATCAACGCTCAGTCCAGCCTCGCGCGACATCAACTCCGTCAGATCCAGGGGAAAACCATAGGTCGCATAGAGCTTAAAAGCCTCATCGCCGGAGATAGCCGTACCGTTCTCCTGAATCGCCGCCGCC
>CAUZRT010000043.1:0-14470 GCA_963582235.1 Lentisphaeria bacterium | reverse complement strand
ACGGATCGGTAGCGCCATGCCGATACTCATGGATCCACTCGGCAAGGTGCAGGCGCAGGACGACGACATGAAGGAGAAGATCCGATCCGACTTGCGGGCCATGGTCCGCGGCCTGGCCCAGGAAAACGGCTACCTGCCCGAGCTAGCCATGGCCATGGTCGATCCGGACGTCGAGGTCAAGATCGGTGAGCGCATTGTCTCGCCCAAGGGCAATCTCATAAATCTGACGGCGCTGGAGGCCGTCGAGGTGATTGAGCCGCGCCAGAAGCCGCTGCTGGCCACGGCCATTGTCGAGGATGTCGCCGCGCTTCTCGCCTACAAGCAAATGGCCGGCGCCGAGCGCATCGTGTTGAAGCCGACGGGATCGGAGAAGTTCGCGCAGTTTCTGACCATGCTCGCCCCCCTGCTTCTCATCGGTGCCGGGCTTGGCATCTATATCGAATTCAAGACGCCGGGCTTCGGGCTTCCCGGTATCGTGGGGATCGTCTGCCTGGTCATTTTTCTCTTCGGCCATTATGTTGCCGGCATGGCTGGACAGGAGGACATGATGCTCGTCATTCTCGGCCTTCTGCTGCTGGCCATCGAACTGTTTGTGCTGCCCGGTTTCGGGATTTGCGGAGTACTGGGGATCGGCTGCATTCTGACCGGGATATTTCTGTCGCTGCTGCCACATATCCCGCGGATCCCCGTAAGTCCCCTCAACATCAAGAATCCGTTCACCTTCGAGTACTACCTCGAGATCGCCCTGATCAAATCCTTGATCGCCGTGGCGGTCACCGGCATCGGCGGCTATTTTCTGGCTAAGATACTACCCCAAACGTCAGTCTACAGCCAGCTTATTCTGCAGGGCTCGACCAGTGTAGAAGCCGGATATATCGGCACCGACATCGAGGCCAACAACAAGCTCCTGGGTGAACGCGGTGTTACCGTCACGGATCTGCGGCCCGCCGGCATAGCGACGATCAGCTCCAAGCGCGTTGATGTCGTCACCACGGGTGATTTCATCCAGAAGGGCGAGCCCGTCGTGGTCCGCAAGGTGCAGGGCCCACGAATCGTCGTCGTCCGCGATTTGCCGACGGACTGACCCGGGCGCGCCGCCGGATTTGTTCAGAATCTTTCTCATTCGTTTTCCTTGCCGCCATGATAATTCATGCTTTTTGGTTGCCGGACAGCTATGTCATGGCGTTTTGGCTGGAGAACTCGGATGCCGGTAATTCCGGACCGATCCAATCCGGTCCAAAGATGCATCTGTGCAGCGCCCCGTTTTCCGTTTGCGTGGGCTCGCTGTCGGCGGACCTCGATCTGTACGAAGAGCAGCGCATTGCCCTCTTTCCTACCTACCAGAATCGTCCCGTAGCGTCCAACGCCCGCGTCACCCGTAGCGCGGCACTCCACCCATGGCGAATAACGACCGCTGAGACGATCGGCGATTATGTCGTCGAGTATTTCCTGGGTGCGCAGGCATTCGGCCAAGTCGATGGGGATGCGCGGTGGGGGCCGTCCCTGCACTTTTGGCAGACGGTGGCTGCCTTCGCCGAGTTGTTGGTCGACAACAAGTGCTACACGCCCGGGATCACGTGTCTGGAAGGTAAGCAGTATCCGTCCTGGCAGGCGGCGCTCGAGCCGGACAGCGAAAAATGCTGGAAGCGAATTGTCGACTGCACGCCCCCCAGCGTTCTGGGCCTGTTCGACGGGGAAAGGGAGGACGGTCGGCCGTTGACGCGGGATGCGGCCGCCCTGAGTTTTCTCGATGCCGCCGTCGATTACCTGATTCGTCAACAGATACTGAAACGGGATCCGCGGCATCTGCGCCGCAAAAAGGTTCACCCGCCGCCATACCGCCAGTGGCTCGAGGCATTGAAGTCCGGGCATATGGTGCGCCTGCATGGCCACCAGCGCAGCCTGGCGCAGTTTGCGCAAAAAGTCAATGCATGGAACGACTGCCTCCGTCCGGTCAGTTGCTTCAGTTCCTACTGTCTGGGATTCGAACTGCTGCCGCCGATCGCCGCCGACGGCACTTGGGAAGTGAACTATTTTGTCTTCGCTCCCCGACAGCCGGCCGTTGCCCTGGATGCCGCCGTCCTCTTCAACAGTGCGGACAACGACATCGGCCAGCTGCCGCTGGACGAGATCATCGAGAATCTTCTAGCCGGTCTGGGACGTGCCCTTGCCATCTTTCCGAAGATCGGGGAAAGCCTTGAAAGCCGCTGTCCCAGCGGCTGCCGGCTCGACCGGGACGAAGCCCTCGAATTCATGACGGCAACGGCGCCGCGGCTGGCCAAAAAAGGGTTTCGCGTAAAACTGCCGACATGGTGGGAGCAGCCGCAGTCCCGCATTGGGCTTACGCTCCGCGTCAAGCCCGACGCGTCGTCATCCCCGGACCGGGACTCCGTGATGAGTTTCAATTCGGTTGTCCAATATAAATGGGAGATCGCGGTCGGAGACCGGCCCATCGAGGTTGCCGAGTTCAAGCAACTGGCCCGCAGCAAGCAGCCGCTGGTTTATCGCGAGGGGCAGTGGGTGCGGGTCGACCCGGAGGCGCTTCGCAAGTCCATTGAAATCCTCAAGAGCGACGGCCTGAAAGGCGAGGACACACTCGGCAATGCAGTCCGTTCCGGGTTTCAGCTCGAGAGGACCGGTGGCCTGCCAGTGCTTGACTTAACAATCGACACGGCAGCGGACGGACCGCTCAAGGACCGCCTGTGCCCGCAGGCGCGGTATCGCGAGCTGCCGGCGCCGGCGCCCTTTGTCGGAACGTTGCGGCCCTATCAGGTCGTCGGATTTTCCTGGCTCGTCTTTGCGAAAAAGGCGGCGATCGGCGCCTGCCTGGCGGATGACATGGGGCTCGGTAAAACGGTGCAGCTCATTGCCATGCTCGCCCACGAGAAAGCCGTCGGCGGCAAGCATGGGCCGACGCTGATCGTTTGCCCGATGTCCGTGGTCGGCAACTGGATGCGCGAGTTGCAGCGATTTGCACCCAGCGTCCGGTCCCTCGTGCACCATGGCGTCGATCGCGACAATCAGCGGGCCTTTGTCGATGCTGTCAACGCTCACGACGTGGTCATCACCACTTACAACCTCATTGTCCGCGATCAAACCAGCTTTCTCCGTTGCCGATGGTGGAACATCGTCCTGGACGAGGCACAAAACATCAAGAATCGGAATACGAAGCAATCGACGGCGATCCGGGCGCTCACCGGAAGCCATCGCTACTGTCTGACCGGAACGCCCATCGAGAACCGCCTCACTGAGCTTTGGTCGATCATGGATTTCCTCAATCCGGGTGTCCTCGGGAACCTCGGCAGTTTTCGCAACAATTTCGCCATCCCCATCGAGCGTGACGGAAACCGGTCACGTGCGGGAATTTTGCGCAAGATTCTTCAGCCTTTCATTCTACGACGCCTGCAGAGCGATAAGGACATCATCAAGGATCTTCCCGACAAGCAGGAAATGAAGGTTTATTGCAATCTCACGGCGGAGCAGGCCGCGCTGTATCAGGCCGTCGTCGACGACATGCTGGATCGCCTCGGTCATTCCGGCGGCATGCACCGCCGGGGTATGGTCCTGCGCACCTTGATGCAACTCAAGAAGATCACCAATCATCCCGTACATTTTCTCCACGACGGCAGCGAGTTCAGTTCGTCGCGATCCGGCAAGCTGCAGCGGCTCGAAGAGATGCTCGACGTCATCCTGAAAGAGGGCGACAAGGCGTTAATTTTCACCCAGTTCACCAGCATTGGTGATCTGATGAAATGCAAGCTCGAACAGCGTTTCGGCATCGACGTGCTCTACCTGCATGGGGGAACGCCCAAGATACGCCGCGACCAGATTGTCCAAAGGTTTCAGACGGACGGGGGCCCGCCCGTCTTTCTGCTCTCGTTAAAAGCCGGCGGGCTCGGCCTGAATCTCACTGCCGCGAATCACGTATTCCACTTTGATCGATGGTGGAACCCGGCCGTCGAGAACCAGGCGACCGATCGCGCTTATCGGATTGGTCAGGAGAAGAATGTGCAGGTTCATAAATTCATCTGTGTCGGCACCATTGAAGAAAAGATCGACAACATGATCGAAGACAAGAAGCGGCTGGCGACCGAAGTCGTGGCCCAATCCATGGTCACCGAGTTGTCGATCGAACAGCTCCGCGAAGCCTTCACCCTGTCCCGCGACGCCGTGTCGGAATAGGGATGGGTGGAATGGAAGGATGGAAGAGTGGACGGAACCCTCGATCCTCGACCCTCGACCCCTTAACCCTCAACCCCTTAACCCTCAATCCTCCATGTCCCGCAAATGGCCATACTACTCGGGCATCGATTTCGAGCCGCCGGTTTCGCCGCCGGCGGGTGGACTGCGGCTGAAAAGGGAGCGTGGCCCCATCGTCGAGAAATGGTGGGGCGAGCGGTTTCTGCAATTGGTCGAGGTCGGCACGCTCCGAGCCGATCTGGAACCCGGGCGCCGGTGCGCGCGCGCCGGTCATGTCCTGTCGATCGAAATCGGTGCCGGCTTCGTCACGTCCAGGGTGCAGCGCACGGAAAGCGACCCGTACGATGTGCGCATAGACGTCGCTGTCTTCGACAACGACGTGTGGTCGGTGATCTACGACGGTCTGCATGCCAAGGCAGCGAATGTCGCACAGTTGCTTGCCGGAGCCATGCCCGAGGACATCGAGACCGTTTTCGAAGCTGCCGGCGTTTGCCTGTTCCAGCAGGCGTCCGGCGATGCCGTCTGTTCATGTCCGTGCGAGGAAGCGAATAACTATTGCCGGCATGTCCTGGCGACCCTATACATCCTTGCCGACCGCTTGGACGACGAACCGTTACTGTTGTTTCAACTGCGTGGGCAGACCCGCGAGCAGATGCTCGATGCGCTGTGGCAGGCGTGGTCGGTGCCGCGTACAAAGCGGCTGGCCGATTCCAAGGCCCCGGAGCGGGCGGCGAGGAATCTCTCGGCCTTCTATCGGCACGGGGCCGATCTTGAAGCCGCTGCCGACCGCATGGCGGAATTCGGGTCCGTTCGCAACGTCGTCAAACGTCTCGGCTTTCCCCCGTTTTTCCCGGAGTCGGAGCATAAAGTTTCCCAGACGCTGGCGAAGTTGTACGAAGACCGATTGAACGAATAGATTTTTTTTGCGAATGCGTGCTCGGAAAAGAGCGATTGGCACGGTATCTGCGGCTCCAGAACAGGCAGTACTCGGAGTGGAGTCTCGCGGTCAAGGTTGGTGGGGGAATATTTACGTCGGTCTTCATGACGCGGAAGGGGATACGCTCAGCGGATGCTCGCGATGGGGCGCCAATTGTCCGCTCAAGTCACCAGGAAACAGCGTACAGCCCCGACCTCTCGAGAGCGTCGGGACACGCGGCTTCGAATGCTGGTGTCCGGTTTCTAAAAAAAAACTGAATCGCAGGAATCAGGCGGGAGATGGTCGGGACGACTGGATTCGAACCAGCGACCTTTTGACCCCCAGTCAAACGCGCTACCAAACTGCGCTACGTCCCGGGCCAACTGCCGGTCATCAAAAAGGCGCACGACCGGTGCAATAATTCGACGTGAACCGGACCTGGCGTAGACCGTCCGCGGCGCGCGGATGTGAATACCGTGACTTTGGTCACCGTCAAATTTACCGGGTTACCGTAGGCCGAGTTGCCGGCGAATACAAGCTTCTTCAACTTTTGGGAATCGGTCGTGTGAAATTTCGCAGTTCCGTGTTACATTACTTTATTATAGTTTCTCGGCTCCACACAGTAGCCGGCCCTTGCCTTGGACGACGTCATTCAACTGTCGCCGTCCCCCAGATAAAACGGACGCCCGCACTAGGAAGAGAACTGCCGATGCTTTGCGATTTGTGCCATAATAAACAGGCCAGCAATCATATACAGATGATTGTTGAAGGCAAGAAAAAGACACTGAATCTATGCGCAGAATGCGCGGCCGAAAAGAACATCGGCCCCAATATGTTCGACGGCGCGGCATTGGCGGAGCTCATTTACAATTTCGCAGATGTCTCAAAAGCCTTGACGGACCCCGCGGACGACATGGCGGAGTTCGTTTGTCCGACGTGCGAATTGAGCAGCCAGGAGTTGAAGAAGACAGGTTTGCTCGGGTGCCCGGAATGCTACGACGTTTTCCGCCCGTTCCTGCTCGAAGCACTGCCCTCCATGCACAAGGGAGTCGCTCACGTGGGTAAGATCCTCAATGATCCCGCCATCGATGAAACGGCATCCGGACGCGCCGATCGCGGGCCGCGGATCAATCAGCTGGGTAAGCAGCTCCAGGAAGCGATTCGTCTGGAAAACTACGAGAAGGCGGCGGAGATTCGCGATCAGATTCGTTCCTTGGAGGAACCGACCGAAGAGGCGGGAGGAAACGATCCGAAATGACACCGGGCAATCCAATAGATCAACTGATCGAGCGTCGCGTTCAATGGCTGACGGATGCGACCGGCGATGCAAACATCGTCAGCAGCACGCGTGTACGTTTGGCGCGGAATATCGTCGGCTTTCCTTTTCCCGGGCGGGCTGACGAGAGCCAACGCCGCCAGATTCTGGCACGGGTCACCGACGCCATCCTCACAACCGTGGAGATGCGCGGCTGCATTGCGGTTGAAATGACGGCGCTCTCTGAACTGGACCGCCTGTTTCTGCTGGAACGTCACTTGATCAGCCGCGAGCTCTGCAACGACGCGCCTGGCGCCGCCGCTTTCATCGCGTCGACGGAGACGACCAGCATAATGGTGAACGAAGAGGACCACCTGCGGCTGCAGATCATCGTTCCCGGGTTGCAGGTGCGCCGGGCGTGGGAGGCGGCCGATTGCGTCGATAATTGCCTCGGCCGCCGGCTGGAGTATGCATATTCCGATGAACTCGGATTTCTGACGTCCTGCCCGTCGAACATCGGTACCGGCATCCGCGCTTCGGCCATGGTGCATCTGCCTGCCCTCGCGCTTTCCGAGCAGATGGATGCCGTCAACAACGGTATGCGGCAGGTTGGTTTTACGATCCGGGGGTTATATGGTGAAGGTACGGAGTCTTTGGGAAATCTTTTTCAAATTTCCAATCAGTCGACACTCGGGGAGAATGAGAATTATATTATCGTCAAGCTCGAGCGCTTAATCAAGCGTATCATCGAACACGAAAAGAATGCCCGCCAGTGTTTGCTCGAGCGTCATCCCACGAAGTTGCTGGACTATGTAAGCCGTGCCTACGGCGCTCTTCGGCACGCCTACATTCTCGACACCAAGGAAGCAATAAATTCGCTCTCCGCATTGCGGCTGGGCATTGATATTGGAACACTCACATCGGTGGACGTGCCGATGATCAATGAGCTGCTGGTCACGATCCAGGCCGCTCACCTGCAGAAGCGTGCTGGGCGCATGCTCAACGGCAGCGACCGGGACAGCATGCGCGCGGAGCTGGTTCGTAAGCGGCTGCGCGGCACGAACGCAGAGGGATCGCAGTCGTCGCGCGGACCGTCTCGTTGAGCCTCTGTCGAGACCGGCGGCGAACGAACGAAACATTTTTTCAACATCGAAGCACTGAAGTCCGGGAGGCTGCCAATATGTCGAAAAGTGAAAACTTTGATTCCCAAATGAATAATTTTACACCACGCGCACAGCAGGTATTGAGCTTGGCGAAAAAGGAAGCCAAGCGATTCAGTCATGATTATGTCGGTACCGAGCATTTGCTCCTGGGGTTGATCAAGCTCGGGCAGGGCGTTGCCGTCTCGGTTCTGCAGCAGATGAAACTGGATCTCGAAACCGTCCAGATGGAAGTGGAGAAGCACTCCGGCGCCGGCGGCACAACCGTCCAGGAGGGCGACATTCCCTACACGCCACGCGTCAAGAAGGTATTGCAGCTCGCCGCCTCTGAGGCACGGTCGCTGAATTACAACTACATTGGTACCGAGCACATTCTTCTGGGGCTCCTGAAGGAAGGCGAGGGCGTGGCTGCCAAGATTCTGCGCAGTCTCGATATTGACGCCGAAACGGTGCGCACCGAGGTGCTCAGGGCCCTCGACCCGAATTTCATCCCGCCGGAGGCGAAGGAAGAGGGCGGAATGCCGATGCCGCCGTCACCGGCGGAGGAAAAGATGCCGGCGCTGAAGGCGTTTGGCCGCGACCTGACTGAACTTGCAACGGGCGACAAGCTGGACCCGGTGATTGGTCGGGCCAACGAAATCGAGCGTGTCATACAGATTCTTTGCCGGCGGACAAAGAACAATCCGGTGCTGATCGGTGAGGCCGGCGTCGGCAAGACCGCCATCGTCGAGGGTCTGGCCCAGGCCATCATCCGTGGGGAGGTCCCGGAACTCCTGCGTGGCAAGATGGTCATCGCTCTGGATTTGCCGCTCATGGTGGCGGGCACCAAGTATCGTGGTCAGTTCGAAGAGCGTATCAAGGCAGTGATGGATGAGATTAAGCGCTCGAAGAAGGTCATCCTCTTCATCGATGAGCTGCACACGCTTGTCGGCGCCGGCGGCGCCGAGGGCGCCCTCGACGCGTCCAACATTCTCAAGCCGGCTCTGTCCCGGGGCGAGATTCAGTGTGTCGGTGCGACGACCATGAACGAGTACCGCAAGTTCGTCGAAAAGGATGCGGCCCTCGAGCGACGGTTTCAAACCATCGTCGTCGACACGCCGACCGTCGATGAGGCGATCGAGATTCTCATGGGCATCAAGTACAAGTATGAGGAGCATCACCACGTCAAGTATACGGACACGGCGATCGAGGCGGCGGTGCGCTTGTCGGACCGCTATATGCCCGGTCGTCATCTGCCCGACAAAGCTATCGACAACATGGACGAAGCCGGAGCCCGTGCCCGCATCGCGTCGATGATCCGGCCCCCGGACCTCAGGGACATCGAAAGTGACATCTCGGAGATCAAGAAGGCCAAGAAGATGGCGGTCAGCCAGCAGAAATACGAAGAAGCCGCCGCCCTTCGCGATCAGGAGAAGTCGCTCAAAGAGGACCTTGAGTCCAAGAAACAGGAGTGGGAAAAGAAGACCAACGAGAAGATCGATATCATCGACGACAACGACATTACCTACGTTGTCGCCAAGCTCACCGGCATCCCGGTGCAGCAGATGGTAGAGGAAGAGACCCAGCGTCTGTTGCGCATGGAGGAGGAGCTCAAGTCGGTCATCATCGGTCAGGACCATGCTGTCAGCATGGTCTCGCGTGCCTTGCGCCGGTCGCGCGCCGATTTGAAGGATCCGCAACGGCCCATCGGCTCGTTCATATTCCTCGGGCCGACGGGCGTCGGCAAGACACTTTTGGCAAAGTCGCTGGCCGAGTTCATGTTCGGCGATCCCGACGCCCTTGTGCAGATCGACATGTCCGAGTACATGGAGAAGTTCAATGTCAGCCGCCTCGTCGGTTCGCCGCCCGGCTATGTCGGGCATGGCGAAGGCGGCCAGCTGACCGAGAAGATCCGCCGGCGCCCGTATGCCGTCGTCCTCTTCGACGAGATCGAGAAGGCGCATCCGGACGTCATGCACATGTTGCTCCAGATCATGGAGGAAGGCCAGCTGACGGACAGCCTCGGCGTCAAGGTCGACTTTCGAAACTGCATTATCATTATGACCTCCAATGTCGGCGCCGATCAATTGCGCAAGCAGGGGAATCTCGGTTTTATTAAGAGCGGTGTCATGGAAGGTAATTACGAACTTCTCAAAGAAAGCCTTGAAGAGGAGGCGAAAAATAAATTCCGGCCGGAATTTATCAACCGTGTTGATGAGACCATCGTCTTCCGGCAGCTCGAAACTCCGGACCTACTGCGCGTTATCGATCTGGAGATCAGCAAGATTTGCGACCGTCTCAAAGCTCACGGCATCGTGCTGACCTATGGTGATCATGTGCGGGAGTTTCTCCTCGAAATCGGCTACAAGCTCGAATACGGTGCCCGCCCATTGCGTCGAACCGTGGAAAAGTATATTGAAGATCCTCTTGCCGAGGAGATACTTCGGCACAACATATGCGCCGGCGCCAAGGTGCGGCTCGAGCCGGACGGCAAGAAACTGCTGTTTTTCGCCGAATATTTGAGCACACGGGTCATCGAAGATGCCGATGCCGATGCCGATGCCGATGCCGATGCCGATACCGATACCGAGGAGAAGTGCGTTGAGCCCAATGCGTGAGCCGGAAGTCTCGACCGACTAACGATTCGCCTTCGCGATGCATCCGGGCATCGAGTTCGGTTGACGACAGGTTTTTGTCAGTTAAATTTTTTGGTGCTAATATTTGTGAGTCCGTTGCTGCCGGTCGCGCGGTCAGGTGGGGTGTGGTTAGTGAATTGGAGACTTGGCTGGTGGGTCGGTGCGGACACGACGTTAAGATATTTCGTCGTCCTATGGTGGTCGGATATCCGCGCAGTTTTGAGCAGGCGTATGACCGCAACTGCCGGTAGTATCCCATCGCCCTGAGTACTAGACAGGCGCAAGCCATGCTTGCCTTTCAGCACAGCTTGCTTAGTGATGGTGGCAGAATAGTGCGAAGAAATGATTCCATAGACCTCTCCGAAAGATCGCACACTTACAAGTTTCAGTACTTCGACCGCGACAACGAGGATGACGTCATACGCAATTATTTGCGGCATATGGGAAACCTGCCGCGGCTGACCCACGAAGAAGAGCAGTTCTATAGTCGCCAGCACTGCGGCGAGCGCAGCGAGGTCGAATCGATCCTCAGCCATTTTCCACGCGTCCTGAAGCATCGCATTACCGACTGCCGCAGCTGCGAGATCATTGAGATCGCCAACGATGTTCCGGATAAGCTGTTCGAATCGACCGAGGGCAAGAAAGATCGTGTCCTCATTCTTATCGATGCCCTCGATAAGATTGCCGAGCATCTCCATCTGATCCGGCTTGATACCTCCGAGAATTCGGCCACCACTCGATCGCTCCTGTATCAATCGCTCAGTCGCCTTATCAGCCGTTTTAAGTTCAGCGGCAAATTCTACCAGAACTGTGTCCTCCAGCTGACGGAATTCGCCGAGGTGTTGAACGGCTCCGCGACGCCGTCGGAAAACGGACAACTGAGCGAGGACGATATTCTGAACGTGGTCCTGATGCCCCTTGCCGAATTCCGGGCCGTCTACCCGCGCTTGCAGAGCTGTGCGAAACAGATGGAGTCCGCCAAGAACTCGCTGGTCGAGTCCAATCTGCGTCTGGTCATAAGCGTCGCCAAGAAGTATCTGAACTGCGGCGTTCCCCTGCTCGATCTCATTCAGGAGGGCAACATCGGTCTGATGCAGGCCGTCGATCGCTTCGAACCGGAGCGCGGCCACCGCTTCAGCACCTATGCCGTCTGGTGGATCCGCCAGGCGATCACCCATGCACTCACTATGAATTCGCGGACAATTCGTATCCCCGCGAATATGGCCAGTGCCCTCCATCGCATCAAGAAGGTCGAGGAGGTGCTGCTCCAGCAGCACGGTCGCGAGCCGACGCCCGAAGAGATATCCGAAATCGTCGATATCAGCTCCGAGCGTGTGCGCGCACTACGGAAAATGCAGCGGCAGACCATATCTCTGCAGAGCGATACGGAGTTCGGCGACGTGTTCCACGTGCACGAGCTGATCATCGATCGCCGCACGCCGACGCCGGCGGAGCTGGCGTCGAGCAGCCTTTTTTCCACCAGCATCAACGATGTTCTCGAGACCCTCGACGAACGCGAGCGCAATATCATCATCCACCGCTTCGGTCTGCTCAACAATCCCACACTGACCCTCGAGCAGTTGAGCGAGCAGTTCCACGTCACCCATGAGCGGATTCGCCAGATCGAGACCGTTGCCCTGAAGAAGCTGCGCCATCCAAGCCGACGCAAATTCTTCGACGGTTACGTTTAAAGCGCCCGATCGCCGACGCCGTCCCCGCATTCTTTTCCGACCGTACACTTGGTTCATCCAGGCGGCCCGGTAAAAACTCTTGTCGATGCCTTGCCAACGCGTCGCCGGCACTCTGTTTTTGTTACACAGGGCGACGCCGTGTATGGCGTAGCGTGGCGACGGCCATACACGGGGCGGCGGCTCAGCGAGGACGCGGCAACCCCGGCGGTTTACGGGCGGCGATGTCAACGCCTCGGCCCAGTGTGTATCGCCATGTTGAAGAATCAGCACAGAACCGCGGATATTCTCGGCAAGAGAGGCGCAGTTTACGACATTTTCAGCGCCGCGTACCTGGGAGATCTCGATCACGTTTCCGCGATTGTTGCCGCCGAGCCGAAACTCGTGCGGGCGCACGAGCCCGCCAGTGATCTGTTGCCCATAACGCCCTTGCATCACGCCGTCTACAGCTTTGCGTCGAGGTCGGGCCGAACAGTACGCCGGTGCTCCAAGCCGCCGGAAATGGCGGGCACGGTGAATTGTTGCGGTTGCTGCTGGCATACGGGGCGGACGCCACGCGTATTGATCCCGGACGCTGGGTCATTTATCCGGAGCTTGCAGAAATACTGCTGGCGCACGGCGCGAATGTGAATGTTCCCGAGGGTCAGTGGATCTGGGTATCGTGTATCGGCAACAATAGCCAGCGTGACGAGCCCACCTATGTCGAAGCTCTTCTCGATCGGGGGGTGTGCTGACCTCGACGCGGTGCTGCGCGGCGCGCAGACGCTATATTACGTCGCCAAAGCCGGGTTTGCGGGAGCCATGGAGGTTCTTCTGAATCGTAAACCGTCAATACGGTTGCTCCACGTGCGGGTTGATGAGGGTACCGGCGGTGTGACGCCGAGTTATCCCAGAATGGCGTTGTCGGTGTTGAGATAGATGCCGTTGAGGTTCATCCGCAGCATGTCGGGATTAGTGGACTTGTCGAGCGCGGTGTCCTCGGTGATCAAACCCTCGTTGACAAGCCGGATAAGCGTCTGATTGAAAGAGATCATACCGTCGCCGGCGCTGGCTTCGATGGCAGCCGCAAGCTTGTCGATCTTATCCTGTTCGAGCAGCTTGCGTATAGTCGAGGTATTAATCATAATCTCGAGGGCGGGCACCACGCCTTTACCCATGGCCCGCGGCATCAGACGCTGACAGATGACGGCGCGGAGATTTGCTGCCAGGGCCATGCGAATCTGGTCCCGTTCTCCGTGCGGATAAAAGTCGAGAATGCGGACAATCGTCTGTGATGCGTTCGATGTGTGCAACGTGGACATCACCAGATGGCCCGTATCCGCTGCCGTCAACGCGGTGTCGAAGCTGTCTCGGTTGCGCATTTCGCCGACGCAGATCACATCCGGATCCTGTCGCAGCGCGTGAACAAGCGCCGAATCGAACGATGAAGTATCGAGGCCGACTTCCCGCTGCTCGAAGATGCAGTTGCGATCCTGGAAGTAGTACTCGATCGGATCCTCGACCGTGATGATATGCCGGCCGAATTTGTCGTTCATGTACTCCATCATACACGCCAGCGTCGTCGACTTCCCGGACCCGGTTGTCCCGGTCACCAGGATGATGCCGCGTTCCGACTCGGCGATACTGAGAACGACCTCCGGGAGCCCCAGACCTTTGACGTCGGGGATCTTGTTTTTCACATGGCGGAAGGTCAACGCCATAAGTCCGCGTTGACGGTGCAGGTTCACACGGAAACGACCAATGCCCTCTTCGTCGTGAGCGAAATCGGCATCCCCGTCCTTGTCGAAGGAAGCCATTTCCCGGTCACCGCAGATCTCGTTGACGGCTTCTTCGAGAAAGGCCTTTTCAGCGACAAAATCTGAGATCTCTACCAGCTGCGAATCGACTCGGAGGACGACCGAGGACCCTTCCCGAATATGCCAGTCGGAGGCGCCGGCTTGGACGCCGGTCTCGAGTATTGAGCGAAATTTTGTACTCGGCATAATATCAACTCCCCGACTGTCAATATATCTTACCACGCGAAACCGCGGATGCAAAGCCACGCTTGCAAAGTTAGGGGCACGACCTTAGTTTATGCACGACAGGGATGACCCGTCGGCCGAAACGGAAACCGCTCTGAGGGATCTGCCATGAACCTTGAAATTATGAAGAAACTCGGCCTGGAGGAAGTGACCATTGACGCGGGCATTGCCCTTCTAAAGCAAGACGAGCGCGCTTCGAAGGTCTATATCATGGTCACTGGAAAGGTGCGGGTCACCGCCAAAGACCACGAGATTGCCGTCATTGACGACATCGGCACGATTCTGGGTGAGATTTCCGCCTTGCTCGGCACCGACAATGTCGCCACAGTGACGACCATGGAGCCGAGCACGTTCCACATCGTTGATGATTTTCTCGAATTCATCAAGAAGAATCCGGAAGTGGGTATCAGCGTCGCCCAGTTGTTGGCAGTGCGCCTCATCAACACCAACAATCATATGGTCTACATCAAAGACCAATTGGACGGCCTGCAGACGAACTTGAAGAACTACCTGCCGGTGTTCTCGGAGACGGGAATTCCCCGGATCTGACGCGATCACAACCGGGCATTGCGGGGCAACGGGAGTCCTGTGTTGGTTTTTGTGGCAGCCCTCAAT